>RFVJ01000254.1 GCA_009928125.1 Betaproteobacteria bacterium | reverse complement strand
AAAGGCGCTTTCCTGATTTACCAAGAATCCAGCTTGGTGATTCGCGCCATCCGCGATTACTTCAACAGCGACATCGGCGACATCCTCATTGATACCGACGACATCTACGAGCAAGCTCAGCAATTCATGAGCCACGTGATGCCCGAGTTTGCACCTCGCGTCAAGCGTTACCGCGACGATGCGCCATTGTTCAGCCGCTTCCAAATTGAGCATCAAATTGAATCGGCATATGCCCGAACTGTGCAACTGCCTTCGGGTGGTGCCATTGTGATTGACCACACCGAAGCTTTGGTGTCTGTGGACGTTAACTCTGCGCGTGCCATCAAAGGCGGCGACATTGAAGAAACCGCCACACGCACCAACCTTGAAGCGGCCGACGAAGTGGCACGCCAAATGCGTTTGCGCGACTTGGGTGGCCTGATCGTCATTGACTTCATTGACATGGAAGAGTCACGCAACCGCCGCGAAGTGGAAAACCGCTTGCGCGATGCATTGCGCCAAGACCGTGCCCGTGTACAGTTTGGCTCTATCAGCAAATTTGGCCTGATGGAAATGAGCCGCCAGCGTTTGAAGCCGGCCTTGTCAGAAGGCTCCTCCATCCCCTGCCCTCGTTGCGGCGGTTCAGGCCATGTGCGCGACACCGTTCTTGTTGAACGAAAAACGTCCTGAAATTGCAAAGATTGAATTGAAGCAACGCATCAATGTGCTGTTGGTGCCCAATAAATCGTTGGAAACGCCGCATTACAAACTCGAGCGCTTGAAACACGACGATCCGCGTTTGGACAACATCGAAGCCAGCTACACCATGGCGGAGGAAATCGAAGATCCCACCACGGTGACACGTCGCTCACAAGAGCCTACCAACCGCCAAACACCCGTCATCAAAGGTGTTTTGCCTGACGCACCAGCGCCAGCCTCATTGCCCAAGGCTGAGACGACCAAACCAGTCAAACCTCAGGCAGGCAAAGCCGAAGCCAAAGCTGAAAGCAGCAGCGGTTTCTTTGGATGGTTGAAGCGCTTGTTCGGCGGCGACACCGAAGCCAAGGCGGAACCTGCCAAAAACGTTGGCAAGCGAGGCGACCGCGCTGGCAAAGAAGGCGAGCGCGCTGAGCGTGGTGAACGCAACGGCGAACGCCGTGGCGGTCGCGGTGGCCGTGGCGGCCGTCGTGGCGATCGCAACGACCGAGGCGACCGCAGTGATGCAGAACGCAGCGACAAAGTCGACCGCAACAACGAGCGCACCGAAGCACAGGAAACACGTGCACCTCGCGAAAACGGTGGCAATCGCCGTGGCGGAGAGCGCAATGAGCGTGGCGGCCAACGCGGCGAGCGCCGAGAAAACGCCAACAACCTCACTGGACAAACTGCAGAGGCCAGCAACGTCACTGTCGAAGCCTCTGAGTTGAACAATTCTGAGCAACGCAGCGAGTCTCGCGGCGAACGTGCACCGCGCGGTGAAGGTCGCCGTGAACGTGGCGAGGGTCGCCGCGAGCGAGGCGATCGCAGTGAGCGTCGCAACCCAGACGGCAATCGCGCCAATCTAGCGGCAGACTCTGCCGAGCAATTGACGGCCGCCCAAGGCTTGACACTCGACAGCGGATCTGAAGCTCACGCACAAGAAGAGCGAACAGACGGCCATCCAGGCACGCCAGAACGCAAAGAACGTCGCTCACGTGACCGCTACGGTCGCGACCGCAGAGAGCGTAACGCCAGCCCTGACAGCGCTGCGACAGATGCAGTCAATGCGACACCAGCCGAAGATTCGTCCGCCGATCAGGCTCATCAAGCTGATGTGCCTGCAACGCGCTCGTACTTTGATCGCGCAGTTGCGCCTGCAACAACATCGACTTCAGCCTCATTACAACCTGATGAGTCCTCTAGCGTTTCACCCGATGCTGCGACACCCGCAGCTTCTGCCCCCGTGGTCACTGCGCCATCAGCAACGTCCACCACGACAAGCCCTGCACGTTTGCCCAAAGTGCAAACCTATGAGTTGCCTCTTGCAAGTTTGATTGAAGTGGCCGAGGGCTCTGGCTTGAAGTGGGTCAACTCTGATCCTGAGAAGATTGCACAAGCACAAGCAGCCATTGCCGCTGAACCCAAGCCTGTGCACATTCCACGCGAGCGCCCACCTGCAGTGGTCATTGACGAGGGTCCTTTGGTCTTGGTTGAAACTCGCAAAGACCTGAGCAACTTGAACCTGCCCTTCTAAATCAAAAGGACTGGCATGAAAAAAGGGACCTTGGGGTCCCTTTTTTAATCCATCGCAGCTTTTTTCAAGGCTTGTAATGCAGCGGAAACGTCCTCTCGCTGCTCTGCCAATTCTGCGACCGCACGCCAAGCTTGACGCCGCAATTGTGGATCTTCCAATGCAGGTGCGGCTTGTGCCAACATGACTTGTGCCTTGCCCCACAACTGACGTTTTTGGCACAAGCGACCTGCCAAAAACTGCAACAAGGCATCCCGTGGATTGGCTTTTTGAGCTGCCTCAATCGCCACCAACCATTCGCGCTCCTCTGGGGTGTCTTGTCCCATGAAACTCATGTCCAGTGCTTGGATCAACTTCAACTGTTGCGCCTTGGACAAGGGTTTGTTGTTGGATTGCAGTTTGTTCCAAATCGGTTTGAGCCAGGTTCTGGCAACGGCAGGGTCGCCTTTCAGCTGGAGCCAATGCTGCGCCGCTTGAATGGCCAAATCACTGGATTGGCGCTGGGCTTCACCCAGCCTGTTCCAAAGTCTTTGCATCTGACCCAATTCATG
>RFVJ01000253.1 GCA_009928125.1 Betaproteobacteria bacterium | reverse complement strand
CATTTGGCGCACGAAGAAGATCCTGCTGGCACTGCGCAGTTGATGCTCCAACTGTGAATCTATTTCAGCGCAAAACTTTTTAAAAGATTGATCGCTTCAATGGGATCGGTGGAAATGGCATCCGCTCCAAACATGTCGGCCGTCAATTCTTGGAGTGTGAAGATTGGCCCGCCCAACATCACTTTGACATCCGGATTGCCAGAGTTTTGCCTGAAGTGCGCAATCAAATCGCGCAATTGAGGCAGCTGGGTTTCGATCGCGACAGAGATGCCAATGACGTCGAACCATTCATTGGCTATGGCACGCATCAGCTCAGATTCGGTTGAAGAAATTTCAATGACCACATGGGCGCCAGCACGGCGAAAAAAATCCGCCACAATGGTCAAACCTAAAAAGTGCTGCGACCCAGGTGCACATGACAACATGACCCGCTGCATTTCACCCTCTACGATGGGGCCTTCGTGGTAGCCATAACCCAGTCGGTGCGTCACTTGGTGCATCTGTGCCAAGCCACAAGTGACATCGCTGAAGTCACACAAGTCTTTTTCCCAGAGCACGCCCAAATGTCTGGCGGCAGGCGTGATGAGTTCCATGAAAATGCGGTCTTGCTTGAAGCCACGGTCTAACAAGCGGTCGACCACGTGATTGACGCCCGCCACATCACCTTTCAGACAACAAGCGGTGAAGTCCAACATTTCTGGGACGGGCTCGCCATACTCGGAAGAGCCGGCGTTGATGGACTGGCCAGAGATGAGTTGCTGAGAATTCAACAGTCTGGGAATGATTTGAGACTCAATCACGTCCAGAAGGGAATCCTTGCACTCGTCATTCGCAGCGCCTGAATCATCAGGGCGCTGAGAAGAACTCCCTAAGCCGTTGAACTTAGACATGCAATTTCCTTGCGAAGGATAGCGTGCCAACCTTTTGGGATGATCGGGGCAAAAATTCTGCCAGCAACATTGCTTGCCGATCCGCTAATCGATACTGCTTTATAAAGAGAAGTCGCCCTCGCTTCAACCCTCTATTACCCTATGACAAGCCAATGAGGATAAGGTAATTTTCTGAATTTTTGATGACAAGGGGTGTTAATTTCGATTTCAAAAGGGGCCATTCAGCTTCACGGTGGCCACATTCAAGACAGCTGCAACGCTGACCCATACCCAATAGGGTATCAGCAACAAAACTGCTTTTTTATTGATTTTCCAAAGACCCATGACCAGAAATAAGATCGAAAGCCACAAAAACACCACCTCAAAAACGGCAAAGTCGGGGCGCTGTAACTTGAAGTAAATGGCACTCCACAAAATATTCAGGAAAGCGTTTACAGCAAACAACACCAAAATTCTTTTTTTGTCATTGAACCCTTGAGCTGATTGCCATGCCAGAGCCCCGCTGATGGCACACAGGGTGAATATGGTGCTCCATATGACACCAAAGTAAGGGTCAGGCGGCTTCCATTCAGGGTGTTGAAGCGAAAAATACCAAGGCCCAAGCTCAGTCAGGCCTGCGCCTATGCCAGCGGTGAGGTAGCTCAGTGCAAATGCAATTGCAAAGGTTTTGAGAGTTGCGGAATTGATTTGCAATGGGGCCCCTTCAGGTTCGGGCCAATCCTAGCAAATGGGCCATGTCTTTGAAGAAAATCCGGACATGGGCCATGGGGTCTTTTCTGGCCAACTCTTTGTTCATGTACGACTCAAAGGTGAGTCTTTGCACATCGCGATCTTCGCAAATTTTGACGAACTTTTCACGACGCTTGTCGTTTTGATACCAGAAGTATTGCATGATGGCCAAAATCCAGAACACCTTGCCGTGTTGCTTCATGAATTTTTTGCGGCCTTGCTTCAAGCAAGCAGGATTTCCAGTTTTCAAAGCCTCATGCGCGGCCCTGGCCATGGTTCTGGCGCAATCCATGGCGTAGTAAATGCCTTCGCCTGAAGACGGTGCCACCACACCTGCGGCATCACCCACCACCAACACGTCTTTGCCGTTGTCCCATCGTGGCAAGGGCTTCAAAGGAATGGGCGCGCCTTCTCTGCGCAATGTAGGTTCGTCTGTGAGTCCAGCGACTTGACGCAGATGGCCTGTTGCCGTCCGAAGTGAAAAACCTTTGTCGGCACTGCCGGTGCCCACACTCATGGTATTGCCGTGTGGAAAGACCCAGCCATAAAAGTCGGGCGACACTTCGCCTTGGTAGTACACATCACATCGCTGACCATCGTGAGTGGGTTTCTGCACGGGTGCCTGAATGATCTCGTGATAAGCAAACACATACTTGGTTTTGTCTGCATCGGGAATTTGTTGTCGTGCCACCTCTGATTTGGCACCGTCGGCACCAATCACCATGCGCGCACTGACCTTGACGGGTTTGGCGTGTTCGGCCGCAGCATGCTCTTTGGCATGAACAGGCGTGTAATGCACCCACAAAGTACCCGCATCATCGTGCTGCACTTTGTCAAAAATGGCTTGCTGCCGAATGGCACCAGAGCTTGCAGCACGGGCACGTAAAAACTCATCAAAATCAATTCTGTCGACCATGCCCACAAAACCATTGTCAATGTGGATGTCGACTTTGTTGTCTGCGGGTGAGATCATGCGAGCGCAATTGACTTTGGCCACCAGCAAATGGTCAGGAATTTCGAAGTCCTTGATCAAGCGCGGGGGTATGGCACCACCGCAAGGCTTGGGTCGGCCTTGACGGTCAAGCAACAACACGCGCCAGCCTTCGCGGGCTAAATCATTGGCAGCAGTGGCGCCTGAGGGGCCGCCACCCACCACGACAAAATCGTAATC
>RFVJ01000252.1 GCA_009928125.1 Betaproteobacteria bacterium | reverse complement strand
GGCGCCATGATGTTGTTCGGCGAGAAGTACGGCGAAACTGTGCGCGTGTTGGACATCGGTTCCAGCCGTGAACTCTGCGGCGGTACCCACGTGCACCGCACGGGCGACATCGGTTTGTTCAAAGTGGTGGCCGAAAGCGGTGTGGCCGCAGGTGTACGCCGCATTGAGGCCGTCACCGGTAGCAATGCCTTGGCTTACTTGCAGTCTTTGGAAGCCACCGTTTCCAAAGCAGCTGGCAGCCTGAAAGCAGCGCCTTCAGAACTCAACAGCCGCATCGCGCAAGTCTTGGACCAAGTGAAATCCTTGGAAAAAGAAATGGCCGCGCTCAAAGGCAAATTGGCTTCTTCACAAGGCGATGAGCTCATGACGCAAGCCACCGATGTGAAGGGCGTCAAAGTCTTGGCCGCCTTGCTGCCAGGTGCCGATGCCAAAACATTGCGCGACACGATGGACAAGTTGAAAGACAAACTGAAAACCGCCGCCATTGTGTTGGCAGCGGTGGACGGTGACAAAGTTCAATTGGCCGCAGGCGTGACCGCCGACACCACAGGCAAAGTGAAGGCGGGTGAGTTAGTGAACTTCGTGGCCCAGCAAGTGGGCGGCAAGGGCGGTGGTAAGCCCGACATGGCCATGGCGGGTGGCACGGATGCAACCCACCTCAATGCTGCATTGGCCAGTGTGCAAGCCTGGGTAACCGAGCGTTTGTGAAATTTCAAATGCGCTGACGATTTCGTCGTCAGAATTTTGAGTTTGAAAAAAGCCCCGAGAGGGGCTTTTTTCTTGGCCAGATTCGAGCCAGGACTCAAGGTCCAAGGGTATTCCTTAGGATTTGAAATTTAATTTTGTGCATAAAATTAAAATCATGGATAAAAACCAAAATCCCACTGCCAATGAAATTGCCCTTAGCGCGTTGCGGCATGATGTTTTGTCTTTGTCGTTCATGCCAGGTGCAAAGCTGAAGGTTGAACATCTACAGCAGACCTACGGACTTTCATCCAGTCCCATTCGCGAGGCCCTAAACAGGCTCACTGAAGAGGGCTTGGTGCGCTCTGATGAACGTAAGGGGTTTCGCGTGGCTGCGGTTTCTGAAGAAGATCTGCAGGACATCACCAACATGCGACTTTTGATCGATCTGCCTACGCTAGAGCAGGCCATGAAATTTGGCAATGACGCTTGGGAAGCTCAAGTCATAGCAAGCTTTCACTTGCTTGAAAAAATTGAAAGTAGGTTGCCTGAGGGGCCTGTTGTGTTGGATGCAGAGTGGAGTGCGTTGCACAGAAATTTTCACCGCACCATGATGAGTTCCTGCCCTTCGGAGCGCATGGTGCTTACCAGTAGCAGCTTGTTTGATCAAGCTGAAAGGTATCGCCACATTTCTGCCAGATACCGCACTGTCATCAAGCGTAAAAGCGACGAACACAAAGTTTTGATGCGCGCGGTCTTGAAGCGTGACATTGCAACCGCGCAGCAACTGCACCAAGAGCACGTGTTGAGTACGCAAAAAAATGCCCTCAAAGCTTTGAAGCAGTGGCATCAAGATTCAAATTGACCGTTGGAGAAACTCATGTTGAAAGTCACCCGTCCAACCCCTTCGCACTTTGGCATCTATGTCACCGATGTGGACAAGATGGTTCATTTTTACAAGACTGTTTTTGGACTGGTTGAAACTGACCGAGGTGTTGGCAAAACATTCAAAGCGCCTCTGGTGTTCTTAAGTGCCAGTCCCGATCAGCACCATCAATTGGTGATTGCGGGCGGGCGGCCTGCAGAAGCCACCTTCAGCACGGTGATGCAGTTGTCCTTTGCTGTACCTTCAATTCAACACTTGCGAGATCTTAAGAAGTCTGCAGAAGCACTGGGTGCCACCAGTTCAAATTGATTGAAGACTGGCAAGCCGCCACATTCAATTAACCCCTTTTTATTCATCAAGAGAAACAACATGAAATTACTCTCATTCATTGGCGCAAATGGACCCACTTGGGGTGCTGTCGTAGGACAAGACGATGTGATTGATCTTGGCAAAGAAATGCCTCAGCATGCCAATTTGGCTGCTTACATAGGCTCTGGTGATTACTTGAAAGCCAAAGAACATGTCGCTGGCAAAACACCATCCGCTAAATTGAGTCAGATCACTTTCTTGCCAGTCATTCCACAGCCAGAAAAAATTGTCTGTGCTGTTCGCAATTACATGGACCACCACCAAGAAGTTTTGGCTGCAGGAATGCAACGAGAGTTGTCTGCTGAACCTCCCATTTTCTTGCGAGTCTGGCGTTCACAAGTGGCTCACAACCAACCGATCATCTGTCCCAATGTGTCGGGTAGTCTGGACTGGGAGGGTGAGTTGGCAGTCATCATTGGCAAACCTGGCCGTTTCATCAAAGAAGAAGATGCGTTTGAGCATGTGGCGGGCTACTCTTGCTACAACGATGGCAGCATTCGTGAATGGCAATTCCATGCCAAGCAAATTGCCTCTGGCAAAAACTTTGAATCCACCGGTGGTTTCGGCCCCTGGATGGTGACGGCCGATGAAATCAAGCCGAATCAAGAACTGAAATTGGTCACACGCTTGAACGGTGTCGTCGAGCAGTCCAGCCACACGGGTCACATGATTTTCCCCATCGCCAAGTTGATCAGTTATGCCTCCACCATCTTCACGCTCGTGCCTGGCGATGTGATTGCGACAGGCACACCCGCTGGCGTGGGTTGGAGCCGCAAGCCTCCAAAGTTCATGAAGCCTGGCGACGTGTGTGAAGTTGAAATTGAGCACATCGGCACGCTGGTGAACCAGATT
>RFVJ01000251.1 GCA_009928125.1 Betaproteobacteria bacterium | reverse complement strand
CAACCATCGTGTGCCGTGCCACAGCCGAAACGGTGGGTCAAACAGGCGTGGAAATGGAAGCCCTGACGGCGGTCCAAGTGGCCTTGCTGACCATTTACGACATGTGCAAAGCCGCGGACCGCGGCATGACCATCACCAATGTGAAATTGCTAGAAAAGCAAGGCGGCAAATCGGGGCATTGGGTGGCCTGATGGCGCAAGCCATCACGGCCATGGTTGGCTTATTCGACGAAGGGCTCAATGCCAATGGGTTTGAGGACCGCGTCGGCGGGTGGTGAACTTAAAAATTTGGTTAACGCGCGCGCAGCATCGGCGTGTTTGGATTGTGGATTGATGCCAGTGGCAAAGCCAATCCAAGTTTGAAGTTCTTTAGGGATGAGCCCCAACATGTCTACGCCAGGCACACCGTAAATGCGTGAGGCCACCACCACCACCATGTCAACCGTGCCCGTGGCCACCACTTCGACGTTGTACTCGCCAGGCATGGGTCGCAATTTGGGCTTCATTTCGGCACCAATGCCCATGCGATCGAGCAAACTGACAAAGTAGATGCCACTGGCACCGTCACCCGGGTAGGCGACGGAGTTGATGCTGAGCATGGTTTTCTTGAAGCCTTCAACGGTAGATATGTCGGGCTTGGGCGCGCCTGCCTTGATGGCGGCGCCAAGGCCTATGCGGCCAATGACTGCACGTGAGTCATCGAAGTACTCGCCGCCTTCAATCTTTTTCTTCACGTCGGGGTTGACGAAAAAATCGACGGTGACTTTGTGTCCTGTGGCTTTTTCAAATTGTTGGGTCAGTGCAATGACCGCAGGCCGAGACCCGTTGCCACTGAGAACCTTCAATTCAACCGCTTGGGCAAGGTGGGACATCAGGCTCATGCCCAGCCACAGTGTGCAGGCCCATACATTAGAAGGTTTCATGTGGTCTCCGGTCGTTGTTTGGCCGAAGTATAGAAGGCACCTTTGAAAGCGCGGTGCTATTTTTCCTCACGCACCTTTGCAGGAACTGGGCAAGTATTTGGCCGCCAAGGGGTTGGTGGCTGCGGGACCGCAGACCCAGGCGCTGATGGGTTTGCCGCCATCGGTGGTGCCCACCAGTGCGGTGGTGCCAGATTGAATGGGCGTCAATGAGACGGCATTGGTGGTGGCGCTGGTGGCACCGCGCAGGGTGTTGGGATTGCCAGTGACGGTGATGACGCCGTTGGCATCGACGGACAAGCCCGACACGTATTGAGAAGTTTGGGTTTGACAAGCCGAGGGCAAGGCTGCGCTGACATCGGCTTGCGAAGCGGTGCTGACCACTTCCGACACAGCGGTTTTGCATTGGGTGGCCGCCAGCAGCATTTCTGAAACTTTGGCCCGAACTGCGTAGTCTTGGTAGGCAGGCAAGGCCAGAGAGCCAAGGACACCAATGATGGCAATGACCACCATGAGTTCGATCAAAGTAAATCCGCGAAAGTAGTTGGAGCGAAACGCTGTCATGGTGGTCCTAGGTAAAGAATAATTTTATCTCGAAGGTCTACATTAGGACGTAAAAAAGCCGACCCTAGAGGGTCGGCTTGGCGACAAATGCTTGCGTTGAATCAAGCAGCTTCGTTGTTTTCTTCGGTGGTACCGTGTTTGGTTTGGAAGTACTTGCCGATGGCCAAAACAGACAAGGCACCCGCCGTAGCCGCTGCATAGTGCAGCCAAGGGTTCTCGGCTGCGAATTCGCGCAGAGCCACATCACTGGCAATGGTTTCGCCGCCCACCCAGCCAATCAAACACGCACCAAAGGTGACGATGATGGGGAAGCGTGTCATGAGTTTGATCATGATGGCACTGCCAAAAATAACCATGGGGATGCTGATGGCCAAGCCCAAGATGAGGAGGGTCATGTTGCCTTTGGCAGCTGCAGCCACGGCAATCACGTTGTCCAAGCTCATCACCAAGTCGGCAATCAAAATAGTACGAATGGCAGCAAACAGGCTGGCTTTTTCCACTTCGCCTTCGTCTTCATCGCCGTCTTCACTCAACAGTTGCGCGCCAATGTACAAAAGTAAGAGACCGCCAATGATTTGCAGGTAAGACAACTCGAGGAGAGCGGCTGCCACGACAGTCAAGGCAATGCGAAGCACTACTGCGGCCCCAGAGCCAAACAAAATGGCTTGTCGCTGTTGGTGCTCTGGCAGAGAGCGTGCCGCCAAGGCAATCACCACGGCATTGTCGCCAGACAAAATAATGTTGATCCAAATGATCTTCATCAAGCCGATCCAGAAATCGGCGCTTTGTAACATTTCCATGTCGGTCCCTTTGAATTTTTAGTAGGAATAAGAACTGGCCTCAATGAGGCCAGTTCTGTTGTCGGGACTTTAATTTTAACGGCCTGACTGGGCCGTTGGATGCGTATAAGTGCTTATAGCAATTACAGCATGCCTTTGAGCAAACGGCCCATTTCGGAAGGATTGCGGGTAATTTTGAAACCGCACTCTTCCATGATGGCCAATTTGGCATCGGCTGTGTCGGCACCGCCAGAGATCAAGGCACCGGCGTGGCCCATTCGCTTGCCTGCGGGTGCAGTCACACCTGCGATAAAGCCAACGATTGGCTTTTTCATGTTGTCTTTGCACCAACGAGCCGCTTCGGCTTCATCGGGACCACCAATTTCGCCAATCATGATCACAGCATCGGTATCGGGATCTTCGTTGAAAGCGCGCATCACGTCGATGTGCTTCAAGCCGTTGATGGGGTCGCCACCAATACCGACCGCAGAAGATTGGCCCAGTCCGATTTCGGTGAGTTGTGCCACAGCTTCAT
>RFVJ01000026.1 GCA_009928125.1 Betaproteobacteria bacterium | reverse complement strand
CATCTGGACTGCTGAGCACGGTGCCGTTGGCGCCGACCACAATGAACTGATAAGTGGTGGTGCCATTCAAAACACTGGCCAGGGCACCGACCGCTTTCAGGTCGGCGGTGCTGGCCGATGCTTGTGCTGTCCATGTGGCGCCATCCGTGCTGGTGAGAATGGTGCCAGCTGCGCCAACGGCCACCCAAGTGCCGGACGCTGTGTAGGCAACGCCCAGCAAATGCGCCGTGCTTGGCACACTGCTGGCCGCAGTCCAAGTGATGGCATCTTTGCTGGTGATGATGGTGCCGTTGTCGCCCACAGCGATCGCCAAGCTGCCGTTGATGGCCATGGCATTCAAATTTTGCGTGGTGATGCTGGCCGCTTGGTTCCATGTTTTGGTGTCACTGCTGTAAATCACTTTGCCAGAGGCGCCAGCGGCCACAAACTTGGCAAAACCATATTCAGCCGCATACAAATCAGAGGTGACCACAGGGTTCAAAGCAGTCCAAGTGTCCAGGCTGGTGGCTGTGTACAAGCGTCCGCCATTGCCCACAGCCAAATAGGCCAGCTTGGTGGTGTTGCTGGCTGTGTCGAGGTAACTGCCATAAGTCATGCCGGCGATAAGTGGAGCCTGTGGTGGCCAACCACGTGCTGAGCGACAAATTGGGATTGTTAGGGGCTGCAAAAATCCAATACTCCACGCCTGCTGTTTCTTTCCAGCTGACAGTGACTTGGCTGTCGCCTGGGACGACGCTGATGCCGCCTTCAGGTGGCGGGGGTGTGACCGAGGTCGAAGACCCACCACAGGCCGCTACCAAAACAGCAGAGACCAAAGCCAGCATGAATGCGCGAATTGAATGCAAAGACATGAATATTCCCAGTGCGGAAGCGTTAGACCCCAAATTCTAAGTGACAGGACTGGGGATAGTGCCAATGTCTGAGTTTAGGGCTTCAGGCATACTGAATTCAAGTTCAACGATGAAGGATGTCACATGGACCGCCGAAATTTCTTCCAAGGCTCTGCCTTGATGTCAACGGGTGCACTTTTAGGTTGTGCCACACCAGGCATTGCGCAGCAAAAAGTCAAAACCCCATTTGAAGTGCCACAGGTTTACATTCCTGTGGTGGGTTCTGATGAAATGTTTCCCGTTCGCCGCATTTACTGCATTGGCCGCAACTATGCGGCCCATGCCCGCGAGATGGGCTCAGACCCTACCCGCGAACCACCTTTCTTCTTTCAAAAACCCACCGATGCCATTCAGTATGTGGCCGCGGGCACAGTGGCCAACCACCCCTATCCCCCCTTGACCAAAAACTACCACTACGAAGCCGAATTGGTAGCGGCATTGGGCAAAGGTGGACGCAACATCCCTGTTGAAAAAGCTTTAGATTTGGTTTGGGGTTATACCTTGGGTCTTGACATGACTCGCCGCGATTTGCAGCGCGCCATGGGCGACGAAAAGAAGCCGTGGGAAATTGGCAAAAGTTTTGACATGTCCGCGCCCATCGGTGCATTGCACAAATTGGCCAGCATTGGCCATTTCACAGAGGGCAGTATTTGGTTGAAGGTCAATGGCCAAGTCAAACAAAACTCGAATTTGAAAAACATGATTTGGTCTGTGGCAGAACAAATCAGCAAATTGTCTGAAGCCTTTGAACTGTTCCCAGGTGACATCATCTACTCAGGCACACCTGAGAATGTGGGGCCAGTGGTGCGCGGTGATGTGATTGAAATGCACATTGATCGCTTGCCCAATTTGAGTGTGAAAATTGTATAAAGCTGTCGAAAGCGCATCATGAATTTCCCCATTGCTTCAATCTTGATCGCAGGTGCCATGCCCTGGGTTTGCGCAGGCATTGCCAAGGGGGGCAAGCGAAGTTATGACAACCACAATCCGCGCGAGTGGTTGGCCCAACAAACCGGTTATCGTGCACGTGCCAATGCAGCACAGGCCAATTGTTTTGAAGCTTTTCCCTTGTACGCGGTCAGCATTTTGATGGCCATGTATGTCGATGTAGCGCCTGAGCAAATTGAGTTGTGCGCAGGCATCTTCATTGCAGCGCGGGTGGCCTACATCGCTTGCTACTTAAGCGACCAAGACAAATTGCGGTCCTTGGCTTGGCTTGTGGGTGTTGCCAGCACGGTCAGCTTGCTGGTGGCCAGCATGATTGACTGATTGACCGTTCATTGCGCCGCTTCGTTGACAGAGGTGCAATGAAGGGCTCGGTTTTCATTTGCTCCAGGCGTCTTTCAAGCCAGTGCAGCGGTTGAAGACCAGCTTGCCTTGGGTGTGGTCAATCCTGTCGGCCACAAAGTAGCCATGACGCTCAAACTGAAACTTGGCATCGGCATGGCTGTTGGCCAATGAAGGTTCCACATACGCAGTGATCACTTTGAGGCTGTCAGGGTTCAGGCTGGCCAAAAAGTCTTTGCCACCCGCATCGGGGTTGGCTTCCGTGAAGAGGCGATCGTACAAACGAACTTCTGCTTCGGCAGCATCCGCTTGCGCGACCCAAGTGATCACACCTTTGACCTTGACACTGTCGGAGCCTGGGGTGCCGCTCTTGGTGTCGGGGATGAGCTGAGCCAAGACCTCAGTGACATGGCCGTTGGCATCTTTGTTGGCGCCTGTGCACTCAATCACATGGCCGTATTTGAGGCGCACTTTGTTGCCAGGGAACAGACGGAAGAAACCTTTGGGTGGCGTCTCTTCATAGTCGGTGCGCTCAATCCAAAGTGATTTGCCAAACTTGAAATGGCGCTGACCTGATTCGGGGCGGTGCGGATGCACTGGGGCGTGGCAATCGTCCAAAGTTCCCGCCCCCATCAGTTCATCCCAATTGGTGATGGTGAGGGGAATGGGGTCAAGCACGGCCATGGCGCGAGCTGCTTTGGGGTCCAGGTCGTCGCGCAGGCAACCCTCCAGTGTGCTGTAGTCAATCCAAGAGTCGCTCTTGGTGACGCCAATGCGCTCGGCAAACAGTTGCAGACTTTCGGGGGTGTAGCCACGACGGCGCAGCCCCACGATGGTGGGCATGCGGGGGTCGTCCCAGCCATGGACCTTGCCTTCGTTGACCAGTTGCGCCAATTTGCGTTTGCTGGTGATCACGTAGGTGAGGTTCAGGCGTGCAAATTCGTACTGCTTGGGATTGGGCTGTGCCAGCAAAGCAGGCAGGGTTGCGCCATCGGCCAGTGTGTGCGACTCACTCAAACGGGCCAAGAGCCAATCGTAGAAGGGTCGTTGGTCTTCAAACTCCAGTGTGCAAATGCTGTGTGTGATTTGCTCAAGGGCATCTTCAATCGGATGCGCAAAGGTGTACATCGGATAGATGCACCAGGTGTCACCTGTGTTGTGGTGCGTGGCCCTGCGAATGCGGTAGATGGCCGGATCGCGCATGTTGATGTTAGGGGAGGCCATGTCAATTTTGGCACGCAGCACAGCCGCACCATCTGCCAAATGACCGTCTCGCATTTCACGGAAACGTGCCAAATTTTCTTCGCGGCTGCGAACACGGAAGGGGCTGTCTTTGCCTGGGGTGTTGAAGTCACCGCGGTTCAGGCGCATGTCTTCTGCAGATTGCTCATCGACATATGCCAAGCCTGCTTGAATCAGGAATTCGGCTGCGCGGTACATGAAATCAAAGTAGTCGCTGGCTTGGTACAAGTGCGAGGTGCCATGGGCATCCCAATTGAAGCCCAACCATTTGACGGTATCTAAGATGGCATTGACGTACTCGGTGTCTTCTTTTTCAGGATTGGTGTCGTCAAAGCGCATGTGGCAGACGCCGCCGTAGTCGCGCGCCAAACCAAAATTCAAGCAAATGCTTTTGGCGTGACCCACATGCAAGTAGCCATTGGGTTCGGGGGGGAAGCGGGTGCGAATTTTGGCGGGATCGGGCGTGCCTTTGGCATGGTGCGCAGCATCTCCCGGCGAGCCGGCCCATTGGCGTTGCGCGTAAGTGCCTTGGGCCAAATCGGTTTCAATGATCTGGCGCAAAAAGTTGCTGACCTTGTGGCCGTCCGTGGGGGCGTCTGTCGCTTTGGCTTTGTCGTTGGCTGTGCTCATCCCTCGATTTTAGAGGCAGACAGAAGGCGAAGGGCCCTTGAAGAGCGATAATTCAGGCATATCGAAGGAGTACCTGTGGATTCAATGTTGCTGGCCAAAGCCGCCGTGATGGGCGTGGTAGAGGGCTTGACCGAATTTTTGCCCATTTCTTCTACGGGCCATTTGATTTTGGCAGGTGCCTTGCTAGGATTTGACGACGACAAAGCCAAGGTCTTTGACATCGCCATTCAAACGGGTGCCATTTTTGCTGTCATTTTGGTGTACTGGGACAAAATTCGAAGCACACTCAAAGCCATTCGTTACCAAGTTGAAGCACAGCGTTTTGTCTTGAATGTGTTCATTGGATTCTTGCCTGCGGTGATTTTGGGTTTGCTTTTTGGCAAACTGATCAAGGCCCATTTGTTCACCCCTTGGGTGGTGGCCACCACCTTCATTGTGGGCGGCTTCATCATTTTGTGGGCGGAGAGAAGGCCGCCTTCCAGTGTCCGGATTCGCGCGGTTGAAGACATGCGCGGCCGCGATGCCCTGATGGTGGGATTGGTTCAATGCTTGGCCATGGTGCCAGGCACCAGTCGCAGTGGCGCTACCATCATTGGTGGCATGTTGTTGGGCTTGTCGCGCAAGGCCGCCACCGATTTTTCCTTTTTCTTGGCCATACCCACACTCATCGGTGCGGGTGTCTACAGCCTTTACAAAGAGCGTGCGCTTTTGTCGATCGAAGACATTCCCTTGTTTGCGACAGGCTTGGTGGTGTCCTTCATCAGTGCTTGGATTTGCGTGCGCTGGCTCTTGAAATACATCGCCAGCCACAGCTTTGAAATCTTTGCGTGGTACCGCATCGCCTTTGGCTTGGTGGTGCTGGGCACCGCGTGGACAGGTGTGGTGACTTGGGCACCGTGATGCCCGTAGCTTGAAGACAGGCTTAGCGCGGCACTGCGCCCATGTTGCGCAGTGCCGCTTCAACAGCTGCTGCGCTGGCAATGGGTTTTTCCATCGGGAACAGGTGGGAGCCATCCAGCCACATCACTCGCCCCTTGGAAATTTTGTGTGTCATGTCGGAGCCCACCACTTTCATTTCGCGTGAATGCGTACCGCCAATGAAACCCACAGGACACTTGACCGGATGTCGTTTCAGCAGGGACGACAAATTGTGGGGAATGGTGTTGTAGATTTGTGTCTCAATGTCACGGTCAAAGCTCAACACGCGTTGGCCGTCTTCTTCGCGCGTGCCATGTTGGACATAGTCTTGTAGCACTTCAGGATGCCAATGAGAGAAAGCGCGCTTGTGTTGAAAATGCGTCAACACGTCTGTCACACTGGGCCAGTGTTGTCGGCGAGTTTTGCTGATCCGACCGGGACTGACCGAGCCGATCCAACGGGTGGTCTTGGCGATCTTCAGCGCGCTGGCTTTCCAACCCGATACGACGGGCGAGTCCAATAGCAAAACGCCCGCAGCCAAGTCAGGGTGCAATGAAGCGCACATCAAGCTGAGCATGCCCCCCAAGGAATGACCGACCAAAAAAGGCGTTTCACCCGACTGCGCTTTCACTTGGCTTGCGAAATCGGCCAACTCTTGAACCAAGTGAGGCCAATTGCTGGTGACCGGGTACTGGGGGTTGTGTCCCAATTTGTCGATGGCACTGATGCGAAAGCCCCGGCGCTCCAAGTCTTGAAGCAAAACTCGGTAGGTGCTGGCCGGAAAGCTGTTGCCGTGAGAAAAAACAATGGAGGCCATCAGATGAGTTTCTCTTCAGGCGTCGAAATTTTCTTCAAGGGTGCATTTTTGCTGGCTGTTTTGAGTGGGATGGTGGTGGCTTCACCATTCCAAACGGGATCTTCAAGACTGTCAAACATGGCCCTGAGTTTAGAGCCCCAGTTGTCTCGCAACATGTTGAAGTAAGGATTGTGATCATCGATGCAGACGATGCGATCGCTTTCCAATTTGTCCGCTTCGTAAACCACCATGTCTAGCGGCAAGCCCACCGACAAATTTGACTTCAGCGTGGAATCCATGGAAACCAGTGCGCACTTGGCTGCTTCATCCAAGGGGGTGTGGGGTGTGATGACACGGTCCAGGACAGGCTTGCCGTATTTGGATTCACCAATTTGGAAATAGGGCGTCTCGGCTGTGGCTTCGATGAAATTACCAGGCGAGTAAACCTGAAACAGGCGCATGCCTTCGCCCGCAATTTGACCGCCAAAAATCATGGACACATTGAAGTCAACGCCGCCCGCTTTCAGCGCGGCTGCATCGCGTTCATGCACATGGCGAACCGCTGCGCCCAAGACACGCGCAGCGTCAAACATGCTTTTGGCATTCCAGATCGTGATCGGTTCTGCATCCGGATGGTCAATGACTTTTTCAACTTGCAACATCTCCCGCACCGACTGCGAGATGCTGAGGTTGCCTGCAGACAAAAGCACCATGAAGCGATCGCCTGACTTTTCGTAGATGATCATTTTGCGGTAGGTCGAGATCATGTCCAAACCTGCATTGGTGCGAGAGTCGGACAAGAAAACCAAACCGGCTCGTGTTTTGATGGCGACGCAATAGGTCATCAGAGTTCCTAGAAGAAATGCTCAGTTGTTAGATTGTTTCAATACGCGCTGCAGGCTGTACAAAGCTTCCAAAGCTTCGCGTGGGCTCAGTGTGTCGGGGTCAATTTGGTTCAAGGCCGATTCAAGCGGCGAGGGACCGCTTTGCTCAGATTCTGGGGGTGCTGCAAACAAGTCCACTTGAATTCGATTTTCATGGGCACCGGCTTCGAGCGCCGACAAAGTGTGGCGTGCATGGTTCAACACACCTGTTGGCATGCCCGCCAGCCGGGCCACTTGCACACCGTAACTCTTGCTGGCAGGACCCGCTTGGAGTTCGTGCAAAAACACAATGTCATTGCCCGACTCTGTGGCGCCCACATGCATGTTCACCGCGGCATGGTGCGCGGCAGGAAACTCGGTGAGTTCGAAGTAGTGCGTTGCAAACAGGGTGAATGCCTGCGTCTTGTCGTGCAGGTGCGTGGCAATGCCACTGGCCAGTGCCAAGCCATCAAAGGTGGACGTGCCGCGGCCAATCTCGTCCATCAGCACCAAGGACAAGGGCGTGGCACTGTGCAAAATTTGAGCGGCTTCGGTCATTTCCAACATGAAAGTCGATTGGGCATTGGCCAAGTCATCGGCAGCACCGATGCGGGTGTGAATGGCGTCAATGGGGCCCAGTCTGCAACTGCTGGCGGGCACATGACTGCCGATGCTTGCCAAAAGCACAATCAATGCCACCTGGCGCATGTAAGTCGACTTGCCGCCCATGTTGGGGCCAGTGATGATTTGCAAACGCTGTTTGCTGTTCATCAGGCAATCGTTGGCAATGAAACTGCCGCCCGAGTTTTCGGCCAAGCGCGCTTCCACCACAGGGTGGCGTCCTTGCCTGATTTCGATGCACGGCTCTTTGGCAAATTGCGGTGCGCACCAATTGAGTGTGGCGGCGCGCTCTGAGAGGGTGCACAACGCATCCAATTGCGCCATGGCTTGCGCCAATCGAGTGAGCGCTTGAATGTGGTTTTGCAATTGATCGAGCAAGAGCTCGTACAAGTATTTCTCGCGGGCCAGTGCGCGCTCTTGTGCAGACAAAGCTTTGTCTTCAAAGGCTTTGAGCTCGGGGGTGATGAAGCGCTCGACATTCTTCAAAGTTTGACGGCGACGGTAGTCGTCTGGCACCTTGTCGATTTGACCTTGTGTCACTTCGATGTAGAAGCCATGTACCTTGTTGAATTGCACGCGCAAATTGGCAATCCCCGTACGGGCTTTTTCACGCGTTTCGAGTTCCAGCAAAAAGTCATCGCAATTGGTTTGGATGGCCCGCAATTCGTCCAGTTCGGCATCAAGACCCTGTGCCATCACGCCGCCATCCCGAATCAAATTGGCGGGCTCCTCGAGCAAGGCTTGTTGCAACATTTCAGTGAGGCCAACGGGGGGCTGCAAATCGAAATGGATGTCGTGCAAGAGCTGGGTGGGTGACAAATGGCCCAGATTTTCTTGCAAGTGCAGCGCCAAGTTGGCTGATCGAATGAGCGCATTTTTGAGTGCCACCAATTCACGCGGACGCACTTGCCTGAGGGCGATGCGTGCGGTGATGCGCTCCACATCGCTGGCGCCTTTGAGTTGCTCGCGCAAGCGCGACCCCATGGCGACGCCGCTTTGTGCGGAAGCACTGGGGTCATTCAATTGCGCAATGGCAGCCAAACGCGCCACCGCAATGTGTCGATCGCGAGGTGGGTTCAAAAGCCATTGTTTGAGCTGCCGACTGCCCATGCCCGTCATGCAGGTGTCCAGCAACGAAAACAGCGTGGGCGAATCTTCACCTCGCAAAGTTTGCGTGAGTTCTAAGTTGCGACGGGTGGTGGTGGGCAGGTCAATGAGGTCATTGGCCTTTTGCACTTTGAGTTGCGACACGTGAGGCAAGGTTCTGCCTTGCGTGTGTTCTGCGTAAGTGAGCAAAGCACCAGCTGCAGCATGCGCATGACCCAGTTTCTCGGCGTCCCATGCGGCCAAGCTGGCCACATTGAGTTGTTTGATCAGCTTGCCGTAGCCCAAGCCCGCATCGTATTGAAAGTCCGGGCGCAAAGTCAGCGACAGCGCCAAACCGCGTTGCCCCCGCCGCATCGATTGAATTTGCTGCTCCCATTTGGGTGTGATGCTCGCGCTGACCAGCAACTCGCTGGGTGAAATGCGCTCTAGCCAATCGGCCAATTCATCGTGTGTGCATTCAGCCAAATGCAAGACACCTTGCGTGACACTCAGCCAAGCCAAGCCGCAGGCATTGCGCGGTGCAATGTGCAGCGACAACAAAATGGCTTCGCTTTTGTCAGACAGCAACTCGGTGTCGGTGAGGGTGCCTGGGGTGACGACGCGAACAACTTTGCGCTCGACAGGGCCTTTGCTGGTGGCCACATCGCCCACTTGCTCGCAAATGGCCACGGACTCACCCAATTTGATCAGCTTGGCCAGGTAGTTTTCAACCGAGTGAAAAGGCACACCCGCCATGGCAATGGGTTTGCCGGCGGTTTGACCGCGGTGGGTGAGGGTGATGTCCATGAGGCCGGCAGCCCGCTCGGCGTCTTCAAAAAACAATTCGTAAAAGTCACCCATCCGGTAAAAAACCAGGGTGTCAGGAAACTCCGCCTTGATGCGCAGGTACTGCTGCATCATGGGGGTGTGGGCACTCAGGTCGAGCGCGTCTGTCATGGCTTAGAAGGGGCTGTCCGTTGCGTCTTGCCCAGCCGGTGCTGCTGCGGCATCCTTGGCGTTGGCTGTGCGAACCGACGCTTTCTCACCTGCACTGGCAAATTTGCTGTACTTGCCCAGGATCGGCACCAGTTGGCCGTAAATTTTGGGGGTGCCGGCCAAGCATTCTTTGTGTTCCAAGAAATCTGCTTCTCCTGTGAAGTTGCCCACCAGGCCGCCGGCTTCTGTGACCAGCAATGAGCCTGCGGCCACATCCCAAATTTGCAAGCCTGTTTCAAAAAAGGCATCTGTGAAGCCTGCGGCCACGTAGGCCAGGTCCAAAGCTGCAGCACCAGGACGACGCAAACCCGCTGTGCGTTGCATCACGTCACCCATCATGCGCAGGTACTGGTTGAAGTTGTCGCCTGGACGGAAAGGAAAGCCTGTGGAAATGAGGCACTCGTGCATTTGGGTGCGCTTGCTGGTGCGCAAGCGACGATCGTTCATGTACGCACCGCGGCCTTTGGTGGCTGTGAACAAATCGTTGCGTGAAGGGTCGTAGACCACGGCTTGTTCGATTTTGCCGTTGACCGCAAGCGCAATGCTGACGCAATAAACAGGAAAACCGTGGATGAAATTGGTGGTGCCATCGAGCGGGTCGATGATCCAGACGTGGTCAGCATCGGGATTGCCATGCGTTTTGCCAGACTCCTCGGCCAAGATACCGTGGTGTGGGTAGGCGGTGAGCAGGGTTTCGATGATGGCGTTTTCGGAGGCCAAGTCGACTTCGGTGACAAAGTCGTTCACTTGTTTTTGCGAAATTCGAACAGCCTCCACATCCAATGCGGCGCGGTTGATGATGGCGCCTGCGGCGCGTGCAGCCTTGATGGCTACGTTGAGCATGGGGTGGAGATTGGTCGACATGAATTTTTAAGAGCAAAAACAGAGATCCTCTGTGCGATGACAGGGGCGATGCGGCATTTTCCCATGAAATTGGCGAAACGGTGCTTCCGGCAACCTTAATTTGGGCATTTTGGAGGGCTTGGAGCGGTGACAATGTCACCCATGCGAACCCGATTTATTCTGATTGAAACCAGCCACCCCGGCAATGTGGGCGCCGCAGCCCGTGCGCTCAAGGTCATGGGCTTTGATGAGATGGTGCTGGTTGCACCGCGTTATGCCAATGTGCTGCGCAAGGAAGAGACCATCCAAAGGGCCAGTGGTGCCAACGACGTGCTGGACAAAACCCGCATTGTGAACACCTTGGACGAGGCCCTTGAGGGCATCTCTCATTTGTGCGCCACGGCCATGACGCCCCGCGACTTTGGGCCGCCCACGCGCTCACCCAGAGCGCACTTTGAGATGTTGTTGGGCCGTTCTGCGCCGCAAACTCAGAGGGTTGCCGAACATGTCAAACAGCCCGGTCCCATCTCGTCCATTGGCTTCCTGTTTGGTTCTGAACGTTTTGGCATGAAAAACGAGGACGTTTACAAGTGCCATGTGGCTTTGTCGATTCCCACCCATCCGCAATTTGGTTCTTTGAATTTAGCGGCAGCCCTTCAACTGGTGGCTTACGAATGGCGCATGGCGCTGGGTGGGTTTCCGGTGGCGTCCCCAGTTGCCGATGCCAATGTGGCCGATGCGGCGCAGGTTTCGGGCATGTTGTCGCATTGGGAAAAGGCGCTGATTGAGATTGGCTTTTTGGACCCTGAAGCTCCCAAAAAACTCATGCCACGTTTGAACCAGCTCTTCAATCGTGCCAACTTGAGTCCGGAAGAAATCCATATTTTGCGAGGTGTTGCTAAAGCCATGATCGAAACAGCGCAGGCAAAACGCTAGACTTGGCGCATTGAGAAGAAGCTTATGTTTGCACGTTTACATTCCGACATCCAATGCATCCTTGACCGTGATCCTGCTGCGCGCAGTGCATGGGAGGTGCTGACGTGTTATCCCGGTTTGCACGCTGTGGTTTTGCACCGGTGGGCGCACGCTTGCTGGCGTGCGGGCTTCAAATGGTTGGGCCGTTTTATCTCCAACTTTTCACGCTGGATCACTGGCATTGAAATTCACCCAGGTGCCACCTTGGGTGAACGGGTTTTCTTTGACCACGGCATGGGCATTGTGATTGGCGAGACCGCTGAAATTGGTGACGGTTGCACCATTTACCACGGCGTCACTTTGGGCGGCACCTCTTTGTACAAAGGTGCCAAGCGCCATCCCACATTGGGCAAAGATGTGGTGGTGGGGGCCGGTGCCAAAGTCTTGGGTGGTTTTACCGTGGGTGATGGCGCCAAGGTGGGTTCTAACGCTGTGGTGACCAAGCCAGTGCCAGCGGGCGCCACAGCGGTAGGTAATCCAGCACGCATCATTCAAGAAGACCAAGACGTGCAGCGTGAAGCAGTGGCCTCCAAGATGGGTTTTTCAGCTTACGGCGTGACTCAAAATGACGATCCTTTGTCGCAAGCCATGCGCGGCTTGATTGACAACGCCGCCAGCCAAGAGCACCAAATTGCTTTGCTGTGGCAAGCATTGGAAACAATGAACGCGCAGCAAGGTCACGCACAAGGCATTCAGATGCCGGATGATGCGGCCAAGCGCGAAACCTTTGAGGCTGAAAAACTCAATCAGCTGGTGGGCAAGTAAGCCCTTTGATGAGGTTCAGGCTTGGGGTGGGCGGATGGCCGTCTTGGGCCTGAAGGCCTTGCAAACCTCGTCGTGGGTTTCGAGGTAAGGGCCACCTATCAAATCAATGCAGTAAGGCACCGCTGCAAAAATGCCATGGACAATGCTTTGTCCTGCGCTGTCTTTCAAACCTTCCAGCGTTTCGGCAATCGATTTGGGCTGACCGGGCAAGTTGATGATCAAGCTTTGTCCGCGAATCACTGCCACTTGCCTGGACAAAATCGCTGTGGGCACAAATCGCAAACTGATTTGTCGCATTTGCTCGCCAAAGCCAGGCATTTCTTTGTCGGCAATGGCCAGAGTGGCTTCTGGCGTGACGTCGCGAATGGCGGGGCCCGTACCGCCTGTGGTGAGCACCAAATTGCAACCGGTGTCGACCAATTCAACCAGCGTAGCGCTGATGCCCTCTTTGTCGTCGGGAATGAGGCGCGCTTCAAATTCAATGGGGTTTTTCAAGGCTTGGGTGAGCCATGTTTTCAGGGCTGGAAGGCCCTTGTCTTCATAGACGCCTGTGCTGGCGCGGTCGCTGATGGAAACAATGCCAATTTTGACGGCGTCGTGGTGCAATGACATGGTGGTGTGTGCGGGCAAGGGGGTTGAAATCAGAGGTTCGCGTCAAGTGATTCCGTGTCTGAGCCGGCTTCGTCAGCACGGCTTAATTCGGCACGGACCAATTGAAAAATTTCACGATAAGCGCGGCTTTGACGCGGTGCCAGTCCTTGTGAAACCGTGGCGGCCGACTGCGCAGGTGCATCTTTGCGAGCTTGTCGAATGAGGGCGCGCAATTGTTGGCTGTCGGTGCCAGGAAAACTTTGCAACCATTCGCCGCAGGCCTCGTCCTCTTTGATGAGGCGATCGCGCCATTGCTCTGCCAAATGCAGCTGCAATGTTTCTTGTGCCGAGCCTTGGCTTTGCTCTAGCAGCGCAGCGCGCACGCCTTCCACAGCATCCTCGTCCAGTTTGCGCATGAGCTTGCCAATGAATTGCATCTGACGGCGCTTGCCTTCGAAATTGGTGATGCGCTTGGCTTCTGCCACGGCCTCCACCAGTTTTTCTGGCAAGTCGACTTTGGCCATCAAATCGGTGCGCAATGTCAGCAAACTCTCACCCAATTTTTGCAACTCGTCGCTTTCTCGCTTGAGTTCAGTGCGGCTGGGCTCATCGGTACCGCCTTTGAGCTCGCGTTTGAGCTCAAGGTCGAGTTCGCTGCCTTCGGCAACAAACTGACCTTGAACGAAATAACCTTTTTTGAATTTACGGGACATGTGAGCGCTGAAGCCTTTTTGCGGGACGGCAAGTATCATAGCCGTCACCTAGAATTTTAATGAATTGATTGTTTTGAAGAATCCGACCCCCATGACGAAAAAAACCAAGGCATCTAAGCAGGCATTGAACGAGCAGGCCCATGACGGTTTCAGCTACAGCCGCAACTATTTCGAGGGATTGGTCGATTCTGCCCTGAAACACGCCAAAAAGATCGGCGCTACCGATGCCGGTGCAGAAGCTTCTGAAGGTTGTGGCCTGAGCGTCAGCGTTCGAAAGGGTGAATTGGAGACGGTTGAGCGCAATCGCGACAAATCCTTGGGCGTGACGGTTTATGTGGGCCATCGACGCGGCAATGCCAGCACGTCCGACTTTTCCGAGGCGGCCATTCAACAAACAGTGCAAGCTGCCTACGACATTGCGCGCTTCACCGCCGAAGATCCCACAGCGGGCTTGCCAGATGAAGAAGACATCGCCAAAGTGCACCCCGAATTGGATTTGTTTCACCCTTGGGCCATCAACAGCGAGCAGGCTGCCCAGTTGGCCTTGGCCTGCGAAGAAGCGGCTTTGAAAACCAGTCGCCGAATCACCAACAGTGATGGAGCAGGTGTCTCTGCCCAGCAAAGTCATTTTTTCAGCGCACACACCCATGGCTTTCGCGGCGGCTATGCCAGTTCGCGTCACAGCATGTCGGTCGCGCCCATTGCAGCCATGCCGGGCAAAAATGCAGAGATGCAACGCGATGCGTGGTTCACATCCATGCGTGCTGCCGATCAAATGGCCACGCCCGAGGCTGTGGGCCGCTACGCCGCAGAGCGCGCGCTCAGTCGCTTGGGCAGTCGCAAGATTCCTACCGTTGAGTGCCCTGTGTTGTTTGAGTCGCCTTTGGCAGCAGGTTTGTTGGGTGGTTTTGTTCAAGCGGTCAGCGGCGGTTCTTTGTATCGCAAAACCAGCTTTTTGGTGGATTCGTTGGGCAAGACTGTGTTCCCCAAACACATTGACATCTTGGAGGACCCGCATGTGCTGCGCGGTAAGGGCAGCTCACCCTTCGACGATGAAGGTGTGCGCGGTCTGAAGCGCAACGTGGTCTCGGGAGGGCGCGTTGAAGGCTATTTCTTAAGCAGCTATTCAGCGCGCAAATTGGGCATGAAAACCACCGGCAATGCAGGTGGCTCGCACAATTTGGTGTTGACCTCCAAGCTCACCCGTTCGACGGATGACTTGAAGGCCATGCTGCAAAAATTGGGCACAGGTTTGTTTGTCATTGAGCTCATGGGGCAGGGCGTGAACTACGTGACGGGCGACTACTCACGCGGTGCTTCAGGCTTTTGGGTCGAGAACGGTGAGATTGCTTTTCCTGTTCACGAAATCACCATTGCGGGCAATTTGAAAACCATGTTCAAGGGCATTGAAGCCGTGGGCGCAGATGCCTACACCTACGGTGCCAAAACGGTGGGCTCGGTACTCATCAATCGCATGAAGGTTGCGGGCAGTTGATGCTGGCGCCTGAGTTGTTGGCCGGCATGGCCTCTGGCTGTTGGGCCATTGGTGCTTTGTTTTCTGCCAACGCGTCTTCTGAGATGGGCGCTTTTGCTTTCACGAGATGGCGTTTGTTTTTTGCCATGTGTTTGTTGTGGCTTGCAGCCTTTTACGTGGGGCGTTGGCCAGAACTCACGGTTGAAAGCATTGCCTGGCTGTCCCTGTCCAGTTGGATTGGCATCTTGGTCGGCGACACGGCTTTGTTCGTTTGGTGTGATGGTTGCCACCTTGTGGGGCCGCCGAGAAGAAGAAACACATGCGTGGGAAAACACACGTGGCGCGCTCTGGATGGGGGTGGCCATGGGTCTGTTGGCGGCGGTGGGTCAATCAGTTGCCACGCTCATGATGAAACCCTTGATGAGCACGGGCATCGATGCAGTGTCTGCCTCTGCGGTGCGTGCTACCGCCAGTTTTGCAGCGCATGTATTGTTGTTGTGGTGCGGCTTGAGTTTGTCGAAATTAAAAAACCCGCTCAATTGGAAAAGCTTGCTCAACACCGCTTTGAGCGCCACCGTGTCCATGGTGATTGGCATGACTTTGATACTGCAAGCCTTGAAGACAGGGCAAGCCAACTTGGTGGCGATCTTTTCGTCCATTGCGCCTGTACTTTTGTTGCCACTGCTGTGGGCTGTCTATCGCAGACAACCCGCCGCTGGCGCTTGGTGGGGCGGCGCCATGACCGTGGCCGGCAGCGCCATGATCATGAGCTCGAAGATTTAATTGGGGTCAGATCAACATTAATTTCCAATCAAAGGGGCTAAAGCCTAAGGGGGGCTGACAATAAATGGGGTCAGATCAACATTAATTTACTTGGCGCATAGGCCTCTTTGAATCATAAAAATTAATGTTGATCTGACCCCAATTAAATTCTTAGCCGGCGAGGGCGGCTTTGACGGCGGCGGAGACTTGGCCCATGTCGGCTTTGCCGGCCAATTGGGTTTTGACGGCGCCCATGACCTTGCCCATGTCGCCAGGGCCTTTGGCGCCCAAAGAGGCCACGATGGCTTGAACAGCGGCGGTCACTTCTTCTGCAGACATGCGGGCTGGCAAGTAGGCTTGCAACACCACCATCTCAGCTTTTTCAATCTCAACCAAATCTTGGCGCGCCGCTTGTTCAAACGCAGCGATGGAATCTTTGCGCTGCTTGACCAACTTGTCGACGATGGCCACCACAGCGGCATCGTCCAACACCACACGCTCATCCACTTCTTTTTGTTTCATGGCCGACAGCAGCAAACGGATGGTGCCCAACCGAGCCGTGTCTTTGGCACGCATGGCTGTTTTCATGTCTTCGGTGATTTGGTCTTTGAGGCTCATGGTGATTCCTAAAGGGATGTCAAATAAAAAAAGCCCGCGTGAGCGTCCTCTGGCGGGCTTTTGCTTGGCCCCGGAGGGCTTTGCAGATTCAAAGATTCGTGTGATTCTTTGAACGAAGCGAACTGACTGCAGTTGCAGGTCAGTACAGCTTCTTGGGCAATTGCATGCTGCGCACGCGCTTGTAGTGACGCTTCACAGCGGCCGCTTTTTTGCGCTTGCGTTCTGTGGTGGGCTTTTCATAAAACTCACGGGCACGCAAATCGGTCAACAGACCGAGTTTTTCGATGGTGCGCTTGAAGCGGCGAAGTGCTACGTCAAACGGCTCGTTTTCTTTCACGCGAATGGTGGTCATGGATTTCAATGTTTCCAAAATATGCCGACTGACATTGAAAGGGAAGATCGGGCCCTGACAAGCAGTTTCGGCGGGTTCCCCGTCACGAACTAGTATTTGGCAGACGGAGGATTGCCAGCAAAGCCTGAGATTATAGCCCTAAGTTGGGGGCTGTCCGGGGCTTTTTAGGAGGCCATTTCTTGTTTTTGTTTCAAGGCTTGGGCGCAGGCAAAGGCGCTGGCCCAAGCCCATTGGAAGTTGTAGCCGCCCAGCCAGCCGGTCACGTCCACCACTTCCCCAATGAAATACAGGCCTGCTTGCTTGGATTCCATGGTTTGGGACGACAAATCCCGGGTGTCGACCCCGCCCAGGGTGACCTCGGCCTTTTTGTAGCCTTCGCTGCCATTGGGGGTGAGGGGCCAATGGCTGAGTTTTTGGGCCAATTGAGACAAAGCCTTGTCGCTGGCCTCGGCCACGGGGCGTTGCCATTGGGGGTCTTGAGCCACCCAAGCGTCCGCCAAGCGGTGCGGCACCCATGCCCCCAGTTCATTCGCTATGAGTTTCTTGGACCTGGCTTTGGCCTGCATCAGCGCGCCTTCGATGTCTGCTTGGGGGGCCAGGTTCAAGTGAAGGGGCTGACCTTCTCGCCAGTAACTGGAAATTTGCAAAACGGCTGGGCCTGATAAGCCGCGGTGGGTAAAGAGCAGGTCCTCGTCAAAAGTCATGCGTGT
>RFVJ01000250.1 GCA_009928125.1 Betaproteobacteria bacterium | reverse complement strand
AAGGTGCCCACCACCGCACAGCGTGCGTTGTTGTGGCGCGCATTCAAGGCTTGTGCCAACCACCAGGTGGTGGAAGTTTTGCCATTGGTGCCGGTCACCGCCATGACTTTCAAGCCTTGGCTGGGTTGTTCGTAATAGGCATCTGCAATCCAACCTGTATCGGCTTTCAAACCCTTGTACGCCGCCAATTTGGAGGTCACATCAGCGTTTGCTTTCAGCCACTCGGCAGACCAACTCTCACTGCCCTGAGCTTCCACCAGACAAGCTGCAGCGCCCTGCTTCAAAGCCGATACCACATAAGCACGACCATCGGTGGCAGCGCCAGGCCAAGCGATGAAAGCATCGCCCGCTTTGACGCTCCGACTGTCGGTGCACAACACACCGGACACGTTTTGACGCAACCAGTGTGCGGCTTGAGAGGGGCTGTGCAATGTTTGCATCAGAACGTCTCCTCTACCGCATTGGCCACAATTTGAGGTTTGACGCTCATGTCGGGTTGCACACCCAACAAGCGCAAACTTTGTTGCACGGTTTGACTGAAAACCGGTGCCGCCACATCGCCGCCGTAATAACGACCATTGGTGGGCTCATCAATCATCACAGCCACCACAATGCGGGGTTTGTCGATGGGTGCAATGCCAACAAACAAACCACGGTATTTTTTGGTGGCGTAGCCTTTGCCTTCTTGCTTGTGTGCTGTACCCGTTTTACCGCCAACAGAGTAGCCCACAGTTTGCGCCTTTTGTGCAGTGCCGCCAGGTCCTGCGGCCATGTTCAACATGTGACGCATGGCTTCTGCATGTTCTGGGCTGATGACAGGCACACCCACTGGTGGCTGGCCATTTTTAATCAGGGTGGCCGGCAGAGATTTGCCATCACTTGCGAAGATCGTGTAGGCGCGTGCCATTTGGAACAAACTGACCGATACACCATAGCCGTAGCTCATGGTGGCTTGCTCTACAGGTCGCCAAGTTTTGGCAGCGCGCAGACGGCCACTGACCACACCAGGGAATGGCAACTGCGGTTTCTGTCCCAAACCAACGGCTGTGAACATCTCCCACATTTCACGTGGCTGGGTTTGCATGGCAATTTTGACCGTGCCCACGTTGCTGGATTTTTGAATCACTTCATTCACAGACAAGGCCCCATGCGGATGCGCATCGGTAATGGTCGAGCCTGTGATGTTGATCCGACCTGGTGCTGTTTGAATGATGGTTTCAGGTTTGACCAAACCCTTCTCAAGTGCCAAGGCGATGGTGAATGGCTTCATGGTGGAGCCTGGCTCAAAGCTGTCGGTCAGTGCGCGGTTGCGCAATTGCTCACCACTCAAATTGACACGCTTGTCAGGCGAATAGCTGGGGTAATTGGCCAATGCCAAAATTTCGCCCGACTGCGCATCCAACACCACCACACTGCCTGCTTTGGCTTTGTTTTCCAAGACCGCTTCGCGCAATTTTTGATAAGCAAAAAACTGCACTTTGCTGTCGATGCTCAACTGCAAATCATCACCATCAACTGGCATGGTCATTTGACCCACATCTTCCACCACGCGACCCAAGCGATCCTTGATGACACGCCGTGCACCAGGTTTGCCTGCCAGTTGATTTTGGAAAACCAACTCAATGCCCTCTTGGCCTTTGTCTTCAACGTTGGTGAAGCCCACAATGTGGGCCGCCGCTTCACCTTCGGGATACAAGCGTTTGTATTCTTTGATGGTGTAGATGCCCTTGATGTTCAGGGCCAAGATGTCTTTCACCACCGCCTCGTCCATTTGACGGCGCAGCCACACAAAGGTCTTGTCTTCGTTTTCCAATTTCTTGGCCAACTCGGCGGGCGTCATGTCCAACAACTTGCCCAATTGACGCAAGCCCTCTGGCGAACGGTCAATTTCTTCCGGGTTGGCCCACACACTGGGCGCAGGCACGCTGGACGCCAAAATCAATCCGTTGCGATCCAAAATTCGGCCGCGATTGGCAGGCAAGGTGAGCGTGCGAGCAAAACGAACTTCACCTTGGCGCTTGAAAAATGCATTGTCGAAAACTTGCACATACGACGCACGCACTGCCAATCCCACAAACGCCAAGGCCATGGCGGCCACAATCAATTTACTGCGCCATACAGGTGTCTTGCTTGCAAGCAAAGGGCTGGATGAAAGCTGCACACTGCGGCTCATGGCTTGGCCCCTGACGTTTTCTCTTCTGCTGTGGCGGCAGGCACTTGCAGATCGGCAGGTTGCTTCACATACTGTGTGATGCCTGGCGTGACCAAACGCATCTGCAATTGCTGCTTGGCAATTTGCTCAATGCGCAAAGGCGAAGCTTGTGCACGGCGCTCCACCTGCAAGCGCTCGTACTCTAACTCTAGGCGTGTTGCTTCTTTGCTTGCAGCTTCCAAAGCCATGAAAGAGCGGCGCGCTTCGTAATGGCTGTGCACCAAAAACATGGCCGAGAAAATGATGGCAATGACCAAGAACACGTTGAGGCGTGTCATGCAGCCACCTCGGTTCTTTCAGCCACGCGCATGATGGCGCTGCGCGCACGTGGATTGGCGCTCACCTCTGCATCACTTGGGCGAATGCGCTCCAAGGATTTCAACTTCATGGCCTGAGGCACTGCAAAAGGTGCGCGGCGGTCATAAACTTCTTTGGAGTGCTTCGCAATGAATTGCTTCACGATGCGATCTTCCAAAGAATGAAAACTGATCACCACCAAACGGCCACCTGGCTTGAGAACTTCCAGACTGGCTTCTAGCGCTTGTTCAAGCTCCTCAAGCTCGGCGTTGATGAAAATCCGAAGAGCCTGAAATGTCCGCGTTGCAGGGTCCTTGCCCGGCTCGCGGGTTT
>RFVJ01000249.1 GCA_009928125.1 Betaproteobacteria bacterium | reverse complement strand
GAGTCGCACGAAGCGCATGCCATTCGCTTGGCCAATCGTGCGGGCGTGGTGGTGCTCAATGTGGCCTATCGCTTGGCGCCCGAACATCAATTTCCTGCAGCAGTCGACGATGCCGAAGCCGCGATGAGATGGGCGGCGGCCAATTTGTCCGAGTTAGGTGGTACCGACAAACCCTTGGCGGTTGGCGGCGATAGCGCTGGCGGTAATTTGGCCGCTGTGGCTGCTTTGTATTGCCGTGACCACGGCATAGCGCTGGCATGCCAGTTGCTGATGTACCCCGCCACCAACTTGTCGGGACGCGGTGGTCCCGAAAAATCTTACTTGGGTGAAAACGCAGAACAAAAAGCCCTTGACCCTCGTGTGTCGCCATTGAAAGCCCCAACATTGGCTGGTTTAGCGCCCGCGATTTTGGGTGTGGGTGTGCATGACTTTTTGTACCAAGACAACATGGCTTATGCGGCTGCCTTGAAGGCGGCCAACGTGCGGTTATGCTTGCGGGTTTACGGCGATTTAAATCACGGCTTCTTCAGCTACACCGCAGTGTCGACGGCGTCAGCGGCTGCAGCCGATCAATTGTGCGATGACCTCCGAGCCCACCTCACCTCCTAATACGCTGTTAGATCCCCTGACGGACAAGCCCATGGATCCGGTCAAGCGCAATATTTTGGAAGTTGCGCTGGCCGAATTCGCCAACTATGGTTTGGAGGGCAGTCGCATTGAGTCCATCGCAGCAGGTACGCACACCAGCAAGCGCATGATTTATTACCACTTTGGGAGCAAAGAAAATTTGTATGCCCAAGTGCTGGAGTTCGCTTACCGCATCGTTCGCGAAGATCACATTGATCCTCCTGAAGATTTGCCGCCTATCGAAGCCTTGGCCCGAATGGCAGGCGATGCTTTTGACAACTTCAGCCGATACCCAGACTTCATAAGGCTGAGTTTGCAAGAAAATTTGCAAGGCGCAAGATTTTTAAAGTTATCCCCCACCCTTGTGCAATTGAACCGTGCCACATTTGCCATGGTGCAAGATTTGGTTCGCCGTGGACAGGCCGATGGCAGCATGCGCAAGGAACTGGACCCCATGAATGTTTACATCAATTTCATTGGTCAGTGTCACTATCACATTTCCTCGCACTTCAACTACAAAGTATTGTTTGACTACGATTCAAACATACCCGAAAACAGCCTTTCAAGACGCCAGGCAATTTGCGAAGCCATCGTGTGCTATGTTCGAGCTTGATGCTTCAGCCTGTTTGACGGCATCGCGGTCTTGGTTGAAGTGAGGATGTTGAAAATGACTTGTGGTTATCACAAATTGTTCACGGGCGTGGCCCTGATGATGGCTTGCTCCTGGGGCATGGCTCAAAAAAACGGGGGCAGAGATCAGTTTTTTTGGTTAGGCCAAATCAACAAAGCATCTGCTGTGATCAATGTGGATGAAGGCTTACTCGACCGCGACAAAGCGCCCAAAATTTTGTCAAGGTCATGGCCGACGGTGATCTGCCCGGTGCAGCTCGGCCTTTCAGAGTGGTTGAGTTCGAGCCATTGCTGATTCGTGCGGCGGGTCAAGAAGCCAGTTTGTTGCATGCAGGGCGTTCAAGCCAAGACATGTTTGCCACCTACCGTGCGGCCATCATGCGCGAAAACCTTCTGGATTTGGCCGAGCAACTCACCAAAGCCTCTGAAACCCTGGTCCGTTTGTCTGAAAAACATGCGAACACCATTGTGCCTAACTACACCAATGGCATTGCTGCCCAGCCAAACAGCTTGGGGCATGCTTGGTTGGGGCACGCTGCAGGTTTTGAACGTGACGCTCAACGCATCCGAGAGGCCTATGCGCGCATCGACAGGTCGCCCATGGGCACCACCGTCTTGAATGGTAGCAGTTGGCCCTTGAATCGAACCCGAATGGCGCACTACCTGGGCTTTGAAACAATCGTTGACAATGCCTACGATGCCTCGCAAATTTCTGCCAGTGAATATCCCGTCGAAGTGAGTGCCATCGTGACCAGCATCGGCTTGCATGCGGGTCATTTCATTCAAGACATCATGAGCCAATATGGTCAGGTTCGACCCTGGATTTTTTTGGTGCCGCTGCGATTTGTGAACACCCAAATTTCCAGTGCCATGCCGCAAAAACAAAACCCAATTTTGTTGACTGAAACTCGTCGAGAAATTTCTTCAACCTTGGCTTTGGCCATGGGGCCTCTGATGCGGGCGCACAACATCACACCTGGTATGCAAGACCCCAAAGAGGAAAGCAGCAACACCGAAATGGTTCAAAGCGCGGTTCAGTTCATGAAGCGTTTTGATCGCATATTGAATGCACTGGTGGTCGACCCCGACAGGGCCCTTGAGGAACTCAACAGCGATTGGACCGCCTCACAAGAATTGGCAGATGTGTTGATGCGCAAATACAAAGTACCGTTTCGCGTTGGCCATCACTTCTCATCCGACATCGTCAATCACGGAGGCTGAGTTCAAAAGCACCTTGAACCCCATCAGCATTGTTCAGAACCGCGCCACAGTCGGCGGGCCTCAAGCTTCTGAAATGAAACGCATGCTGGCGCTGGCCAAAGACAAGCTCAAAGCGCAACAGCAATGGACAGCAGAGAAACGTCAAAAAATCAACCAAGCCATGGCACTTTTAGAAAAAGACTTTCAGCGTTTGCTGCAACCTTGATGGGATGGGCGTTTCAATTGATGAAAAATTCATTCAAGCGATTTGCAGCTTGCTTGGTTTGGACATGTTGGCTTGGCACATCCACAAGCTTTGCAAAGCCGCTCAACATCCAACCCATCCGCAACGCCAGTCCTGAGCGTGTCTTGTTCGTCGGCAACAGCTATTAC
>RFVJ01000248.1 GCA_009928125.1 Betaproteobacteria bacterium | reverse complement strand
GGATTGCTCAAAACAATCCCGATTGTATTTGCGTGCAAGAGGTTAAAGCACAAGCGCCCGATGTGGCTGGCAAATTTGAAACTTTGGCAGGCCTGAAAGGGCATTTCCACTTTGCTGAGAAGAAGGGCTACTCGGGCGTGGCGGTTTACAGCAAGCATGAGCCCAGTGAGGTGGTGGTGGGCATGGGCTCGCCAGAGTTTGATGCTGAAGGTCGCTATGTGGAGTTGCGCTTTGACACGCCCAAGCGCAAGTTGTCGATTGTCAGTGCTTATTTCCCCAGTGGCTCATCGGGGCCTGAGCGGCAAGAGGCCAAGTTCAGATTCTTGGACTTCATAGGACCCCACCTGAAGGCTTTGGGTGCCCAACGTGAATTCATTGTTTGCAGCGATGTGAACATTGCCCATCAGCAAGCCGATTTGAAAAACTGGAAAGGCAATCTCAAGAACAGCGGCTTTTTGCCAGAAGAGCGCGCATGGATGACGCACATGACCACGGAAGGACCCTTGGTGGACGTGTACCGCCGCTTGCACCCAGACACCACAGATGAGTGCTACACCTGGTGGAGCAACCGCGGGCAAGCCTACGCCAAGAATGTAGGCTGGCGTTTGGATTACCACTTGGCCACGGCCGCGCTGGCGCAAAGCGCTACCAAGGCACAGATTTACAAAGAGACGCGCTTCAGCGATCACGCCCCACTGACCATTGATTACAACTGGCAGCTTTGACGCTTTGCAGCGCGGGCGAAACATGTGAGTTGACCCATGGTTTCGTCAGAACCCGACATCCCATTCAGTGAAGGGCTGCGCCTGATTGAACCAACGCGTTGAAATCGATGAGTCGGTCTGCGCGGGCAATGGTCTCTGGCCGGTGGGCGATCACAATGCGCGTCAGTTGCAGTTGTGACAGAGTTTGTGAAACCGCTTGTTCGTTGTGCATGTCCAAATGGCTGGTTGCTTCGTCCAAAGCCAAGACTGTGGGCTGCCCATAAAGTGCACGTGCCAGCAAAAGCCGCTGCTTTTGCCCTCCGCTCAAGCCCGCGCCCAACTCGCCAACGAGGGTGTGATAGGCCATGGGCATGCGCATGATGTCTTGGTGAATTTCAGCCAATTGCGCGCAGCGCTCAATGCGGGGCTGATGCGGCGTCAGATCAAAGAATGCGATGTTGTCGGCCATACTGCCCGTGAGCAAGGCGTCTTCTTGCATGACCACGCCGAATTTGCGCCGCACATTGGACAAACCCAATTGTTGAACCGGTACGCCGCCATACAAAACCGTGCCTTGGCTTGGCGCCACAAGTCCCAAGATGATTTTGAGCAAGCTGGTTTTGCCACACCCACTGGCGCCTGTGATGGCCACATGCTCGCCAGCTTGAATACGCAGGTTGACGTTCTGAAAAAGCCAGGGCTCAGTGTCGGTGTAACGAAATGAAACATTGCGAAGTTCAAGGCTGGCTGGCAGATGGACCAAATCGTTGACAGGCAAGTTGCCCTGTGGTGTGTCTTGCTCGGGAGGCGTCAACACGATGTCGGCCAATCGGTCGCGATGCAGATTGAGCATCTTGAGTTCAATGCCTTGGTTGATCAGGGCGCTGACACGTCCAGTGAATTGCATTTTGTAACTGATGAAGGCCAACAACATGCCAACCGTCAATGCCGAAGTGCCAGAGTTTTGTGCTTGTGAGCCTAGAATGATTTTGGCGCCTAACCAAAACACGCACAAATTTTCCAATCCAAAAATAAGCGTGCGGGCGGCGTTGAAACCCATGTTGAGTTTGGCTGTCTGAAAATCACGGTTCATGACTTCCACCATCAGACTTTGCCAACGCGTTCGACGCTCGTTCTCGCGCGCAAATAATTTAAGGGGCGTCATGGCCCGAAGTGTTTCGATGAAATGACTGTGCTCTTGACCTGCCAAGACCAAACGCTCGGATGCGGCATGCCGGAACGGGGTGTAACTGATCCAGCGCACCAGTGCATACAAGGCGGAGGCTGCCAGCACCACCCATGTGAGTGGGGGTGAATAAATGAACATCATGACCAAGGCTGCAAGGGCCATCAAGCCGTCGAGCAAAGATTCGAGTGTGGTTTGGGTCAATGTTCTTTGAATGTCGTGAACAGCGCCAAAGCGGGAAGCGATGTCACCCAGATGGCGCTGCGCAAACCAATCGGCGGGCAACTTGAGCAAATGCGCAAACACATTGCTCAGCCACTGGATGGACACGGTTTGACTGAGCACCATGACCCACCAACTGCGCGCCAAAGAGAGCGCGGATTGAGTGAGCAAAATGAGTGCAAAGCCTGCCACCAAAACTGACAGCAATTCGTGGTCGCCAGATGTCAAGACATCGTCGACCACCGCTTGGTTGAACATGGGCATGAAGATAGCGAAGAGTTCGAGAACGAAAGCCAAGGCCAGTATGTGCAGCGCTGATTTGCCAAATCCGCGGATGTTGCCAGTCAGTTGCGACAAAGGAAATGTTTTGGGAGCAGGCATTGCTTTGAAATGCACCTGCGGTGTGAGTTCTAATGCAACACCTGTAAAGCTTTGTGAGGCTGTTGCCAAGTTGATGTTGCGCACGCCAATTGCTGGGTCTAGCAAGGTGATTTGCTGCCCTTTGACTTTTTGCAACACCACGAAGTGGTTCAAGTCCCAATGCAAGATGCATGGCGTGGCCAGTTGGTGAAGCTCCTCTAACTCTAAACGAACAGGCCTGGCGTTGAAACCCAAGACTTGACTGTGGTCGATGAGTTGTTTGAGATTGGCGCCCTTCAAGGTTTGAGGAAACTTGTGCCGTAAATCCATGAGTCGCCAATGCTGGCCGTGTGCATTGGCAATCATGCACAGACAAGCCAAACCGC
>RFVJ01000247.1 GCA_009928125.1 Betaproteobacteria bacterium | reverse complement strand
AAATTTTCATCAGCAAAGCCGATTTGGTTTCAAAGCCCGAACTCGAGGCTTTGCAGCACCGTTTGGCGCACATGAATCCGCGTGCGCCGCAGAAGGTGGTGCATTTTGGCGAAGTGTCACTGGCGCAAGTGTTTGATTTGCGTGGTTTCAACTTGAATGCCAAGCTCGACATCGATCCTGACTTTTTGAAAGAGGAAGCGCCGCATGTGCACGATGAGCACTGCGGCCACGACCATGACCACGGCCATGACCACGCGCACCATGACCATCATGACCACGCGCATGGCGAGCACTGCAATCACCCTTCGCATCAGGGCGAGGGGCATGGGCACCACCATCACTTCGACGATGATGTGAAGAGCTTTGTCTTCAAATCAGAGAAAGCGTTTGAGCCCGCCAAGTTGGAAGATTTTCTGGGCGCCATCGTGAATGTTTACGGTCCTCGCATGTTGCGTTACAAGGGCGTTTTGAACATGAAGGGCACCGAGCGGAAAGTCATTTTCCAGGGTGTTCACCAGCTGATGGGCAGCGATTTGGGTCCGGTTTGGGGTGAAAACGAGCCCAAAGTTAGCAAAATGGTGTTCATCGGCATCGATCTGCCCAAAGACATTTTGTTGCAAGGTTTGGAGCAATGCTTGGTTTAGTTTTTCAGAAAGCGTTTTGAGGGCTTTCAGTCGCTACAATCTGCGCCCTGACGGGGTCCCTTGATTGGGATCCTGATGCGCCCAGAAGGTCGAAAAATATGGGTTTTGACGCAAATGAGCCGATGACCATAATTCATTTGCAAATGGCTGGTGCCTTGAAGGGCACGTAAGCCGCCACGGCTAGGAGACAGGACGTGAAAAAGCCCCTTAAAACGAGCTCAAAAACTGCAGTGAAAAAATCCAGCACAGCATCCAGTGCCAAGGCCAAATCGGTCGCACCTGCTAAAAAGCTGAGCAAACCCACACCTGCTAAAGCAGTCAAATCTGCTGTGACCAAGGTCGTGGCCAAGGGCAAGCCGCTTGTCAAAAAGGCTGCGCCTAAGGGAGCCTCTAAACCAGCTGCCAAACCTGTGACGCCAAGCAAAAAAGCAACGGCCAAGCCTGCGGTTGCAGTCAAGGCCAAAGCAAAGACAAAGCCTGTGGCAAAAGCCAAACCTGTTGCCAAACCCGTGGTGAAAACACCTGCTAAAACTGCAGTCAAAACTGCAGCCAAAACGGTGGTCAAGGCTGCGCCCAAGGTTGCGCCGAAAGCCAAAGCCAAAGCGGCTCCCAAGCCAACGATCAAGCCAACGACAAAGCCAACGGCCAAGCCTCCTGTGGCTACCAAAGCACCTGCGAAAGCGCCAGTCAAACCTGTCACCAAAACACAAGCCAAAACACAAGCCAAAACGGTCGCGAAACCCGCTGCCAAGCCAGTGGCCCCCGTTCAAGCAGAAAAACCAGCCAAGGCTGCAAAAGTTGAGAAAGTCGTTACACCGCCTGCGGCACCCGTTGCTGCGCCTGTGTCAACGGGTGACGTGCCCGCTCGTGCTGTTCGTCCCTCTGCGCGACTTGCCCAAATTACAGTGCCATCGATGGCCCAATCGGTGGCTTCTACGGCTGCAAAAGCCAGTTATCTCCAAAACATGCCTTCACAAGTTCTGACACCTCCCCCCTTTGTTGCCGTTAAAAAAGACCCTAAGTTGGCCAACAACTGGAAAAAGAAGCGGCCTGACCAACTTTCTGACGCTGAAGTCATGGCCATGTCCGACAACGACTACATGAACGATGCGCAATTGGCATTTTTCCGCCTCAAATTGGTGGCGCTCAAGCAAGGCATCTTGGCCAACGCGGGCGAAACCACCGAGCATTTGCGTGAAGACACTGTGGTGGTGCCCGATCCTGCAGATCGCGCGACCATCGAAGAAGAACATGCCCTCGAGTTGCGCACGCGCGACCGTGAGCGCAAATTGCTGAAGAAAATCGAGCAATCCATCCAACGCATCGATGCGGGCGATTATGGTTATTGCGACGAAACTGGCGAACCCATTGGGGTGGGTCGTTTGTTGGCGCGGCCTACCGCCAATTTGTCCTTGGAGGCTCAACAACGCCGCGAACTCAAACAAAAAATGTTCGGCGATTGAAAAGGCAGCTTGTTTGCCAATGCAAAAAAGGCTCCCAAGGGAGCCTTTTTTCTTGGATTTGGCGAAAAAAAAGTGAACAGAAAAAAAAGTTAAAAAAATGTCAATTTTTTTTGACGCCTGAAAAGTCTCAGAAGTTACTTGCAGACAAACTTCTAAGTGCCTAATTTTCAACAGTTTTTTCTGCTAAATTCTGATGCGAAGTGCGTTCTAAGCCCTTGATTTCATTGAAAAAAACTCGAAAACCCTCTTGCGAGGCAGTGAATTCCTGATACAGTGCAAAAAAGTGCAATTAAGTGGGAGAAATGCCCATATTGCGTGTGCATTCACCAGGAATTGAGAATCAAGTGTTTCAAGGTGCATCTTCGTTGAGTTTGGACGCCAAAGGTCGCCTGTCGGTGCCAACGCGTCACCGCGAGGTTTTGAGTGCCACCGCGGGGGGTCAATTGACCATCACCAAGCACCCCCACGGATGTTTGATGGTCTTCCCCAGAACCGAGTGGGAGCGATTCCGTGAGCGCATTGCCCAATTGCCCATGGAAGCACAGTGGTGGAAACGCATTTTCTTGGGCAACGCCATGGACGTGGAGATGGACGGTACAGGGCGTGTCTTGATCTCGCCTGAATTGCGTGCGGCCGCTGGCATTGCCAAAGACACCATCTTGCTGGGTATGGGCAATCACTTTGAGTTGTGGGACAAAGCAGCTTACGACACCCAAGAGGCGAAGGCCATGCAGGGCGACATGCCCGATGTCTTTAAGGACTTTTCGTTCTGA
>RFVJ01000246.1 GCA_009928125.1 Betaproteobacteria bacterium | reverse complement strand
TGGTGGGCATGCTGACTTTCAGGGAAGTGATGCAATGTTTGGCCCAGAACGGAGGCTCGATTGGGGCCGTTTCTGTGCGCAAGGCCATGGACGATGCGCCCATGACCTGCACCAGCGAAACTGACATGGACGAGGTGCGGCGCATGATGCTCAACAACCATGCGCGCTACATGCCTGTGATGGACAAACGCATGTTGATGGGTGTGATCAGCTTCTACGATGTTGCCAAAGCCGTGGTTGACAGTCAAAATTTTGAAAACAAAATGCTCAAAGCCTACATTCGCGATTGGCCTGAGGGCGATCACAAAGCCGGCAAAGAAGCACCCACCCTCTGAGATAATGGGTGCCTATGAGCGGTAATACTTTCGGCACCCTATTTTCTGTCACCAATTTTGGTGAATCCCACGGCCCAGCCATTGGCTGTGTGATTGACGGGTGCCCACCGGGCATGCCGCTGTCTGAGGCTGACATTCAGCCTGACCTTGATCGCAGGCGGCCTGGCACATCCAAATTCGTCACCCAGCGAAACGAACCCGACACCGTGCAAATTCTGTCGGGTGTTTACCAAGGCTTGACCACGGGAACACCCATCGCGCTGCTGATTCAAAATACCGATCAGCGCAGTAAAGACTACGGCGACATTGTTCAAACCTTTCGACCTGGCCATGCCGATTTCACCTACTGGCGCAAATATGGTTTGCGTGACCCTCGAGGCGGTGGGCGTTCTTCGGCTCGGTTAACAGCCCCCATGGTGGCGGCTGGCGCGGTGGCCAAAAAATGGATGGCGCTGCATTACGGCACCACCTTCAGAGGGTGCATGACCCAAATTGGCGAGGTGCCCATTGGCTTCGAGAGCTGGGACCATGTGCACACCAATCCCTTCTTTGCGCCTGTGGCCAATGTCACAGCACTCGAAGACTACATGAATGCTTTGCGTAAATCTGGCGACTCCTGTGGTGCGCGTTTGCGTGTGGTGGCACAAGGCATGCCTGTTGGTTTGGGTCAACCGCTCTTTGACAAACTCGATGCCGACATTGCATACGCCATGATGGGCATCAACGCTGTCAAGGGTGTTGAGATTGGCGCAGGGTTTGCATCTGTGACACAAAAGGGCAGTGTGCACGGCGACCCTATCACCCGTGAAGGTTTTGTGGGCAACAATGCCGGCGGCGTGTTGGGCGGTATCAGCACTGGCCAAGACTTGGAAGTGTCGATTGCTGTCAAACCCACCAGCTCCATCCTCATACCGCGGCCTTCCATTGACACCCAAGGGCAAGCTGTGGAAGTGCTCACCAAAGGGCGCCACGATCCGTGTGTGGGCATTCGAGCCACGCCCATTGCCGAGGCCATGCTGGCTTTGGTGGTGATCGAGCATGCCCTGCAACACCGCGCACAATGCGGTGACGTGGTGCCACCGGCCCACCTCTAAGGGGCCTGCATGCCCAATGCCGCTGCGGCCCAACGCCGTCACTTGATTCCGTTTGCAGCGGTTTCTGCCAGCTACTTTGCGCACATTGGATTTTTCAATCCTTACTTACCTTTGTGGTTGAAAGAGCTGGGCTTTGGCTTGGTCGCCATCAGCATCTTGACCTCGGTGCAAGCAGCGACACGTTTGTTTGCGCCCTACGGCTGGGGTTGGCTCAGTGACCATACGGGTGAACGCGTCAAATTGTTGCGCTACGGTGCCACCATGGCGTTGGTATGTGCATGCATTTTGTTTTTTGACCTAGGGCCTCTGGGCTTGGGCTTGGTGCTGTTGGTGATGTTCACGCACACCAGTTCCATGATGCCCATGAGTGAAGCGGCCATGGCCCATTTGGTGAGTCAAGGTGGCGCGTTTGATGCCAAACGTTATGGCCGTGTTCGCTTGTGTGGTTCTTTGGGATTTTTGGTCACCGTGTTCTTGGCAGGTGCATGGTTTGAACACTTCGGTATGAAGCATTTTCCCGGCTGGACGGTGCTGAGTTTGGCGGCTGTCACAGCCAGTGTTTGGTGGTTGCCAGATTTGAAAGAGGCTGTGCCAACGCAAGAAATCAAATTGTCTGTGGGGCCCGTTCTCAAGCAGCAGCCTGTGTTGTGGTTTTTCATCACTGCTTTTTTTCATGTGCTGTCGCACATTGGGGTCTACGTGTTTTTCTCCTTGTACTTGGACGCCCTGGGGTACAGCAAAGTTTGGATTGGCATGCTGTGGGCTGTGTCGGTCATTGTTGAAATTATTTGGTTTTTCACGCAAGCCAAATGGATGCCCAAGTTGCCCTTGACGGCTTGGTTGGTGGTGTGCTCCGCTGCCATGACCTTGCGCATGGGCGTCACGGCACAATGGGCTGATGTGTTGTGGGTGCTGTTGCTGGCGCAAGCGCTTCATGCATTGACGTTTGCGGCCAATCACACGGTTTGCATTGCCTTGTTGTCGCACCATTTCCCAGGTCGTTTGCGCGGTCGAGGGCAGGCTTTGTACACCGTCATCGCTTATGGCTTTCCAGGTGTGTTGGGTGGCTTGCTGGGGGGACTGATGAGCGACCGGTGGGGCTTGCAAAGTGTCTATTGGGTGTCGATGTGTACAGCCGCCATCGCCACTGCAGCAGCTTACAAAGTATGGCGATTGCAGCACCCCAAGCAAAAAGCGGCAGGTCTCGCATGAGCTATTCCACCGAGCCCATCGTCATAGAACCTTCGGTGTTGGCGCTGTTGGATGCGGGCGTTGTTGATGTCTTAAGTCAAGGCCAAAAGTTGACTATGCCCGGGCCCATGGTGTGGCACGTTTGGGGACCGTTGGAGGGGCCTGTGATGGTGCTCTTGCATGGCGGCAGCGGCAGTTGGATGCATTGGATTCGCAACATCGCACCGTTGGTGGCCCAAGGTCATCGTGTGCTGGCGGTT
>RFVJ01000245.1 GCA_009928125.1 Betaproteobacteria bacterium | reverse complement strand
GACGGCGGGCGCGCCCGTGAACAGCATTTGAATTTGGCCGCCCATCAAATCGGTCACTGCAGGTGCCGTTCCGCGATAGGGAATGTGCAAAATGGCGGTCTCCGTTTGCATCTTGAAATACTCGGTAGCCAAGTTGGCCGCACTGCCGTTGCCACCCGAGCCATAACTCAATTGGCCCGGTTTGGATTTGGCCAAAGCAACCAATTCTTGAACGCTTTTAGCGGGCACATTGGGATTCACCACCAGCACATTGGGCACGCGCGCAACCCATGCCACAGGTGCAAAGTCTTTGATTGGGTTGTAAGGCAGTTTGGGGTACAGGCTGGGGTTGACGGCCAAAGTGCCAATGTGTCCCATTAGCAGGGTGTAGCCATCTGCGGGAGATTTGGCTGCCTTGTCGGCGCCAATGCTGCCACCGGCACCGGCGATGTTCTCAATGATCACGCTTTGGCCCCAGGCTTTGCTTAGCTCTTGACCGATAGAGCGCGCCAAGATGTCAGTGCTACCGCCCGGTGTAAAAGGGACAATCATGCGAATCGGCTTTTGCGGATAGTTCTGCGCAGCCGTTTGCGCCGTGCTGAGTGATGCAGTGAGTGAAGCGGTGAGTGCCAAAAGGGCAGGGGCAATCCAAGTCAATTTTTTCATGATCAATGATTTCACAAGTTCAAAGTTTTAAAGCAATTGTCGTGCGGTGTCGCGAATTAGATTCAGTGTAGCCTGCTGTGTCAATGTGCTGGGTCTTTGTGAGCTGACGGCACTGCTCAGTTGAATGCTCATGCGTGGCTCTGAAATAGGCCTTGTCACAAATGCGGATGGTTTGATGGAGCGTGTGACAGCATTGCGCGACAAGATGGCGTTGCCAGCGCCGTCGGCCACCAATTCTAAGATGGCAGTCACGCCGTCAATTTCGAGTGCAACTTCTGGGCGACAACCGATGTTGGCCATTTCAGCTTCGACGTGCATGCGAATGGCGTTGGGCCGGCTGGGAATGACCAAAGGCAAACGAGAAACTTCTTTGAGTGGGATGGCGGGCGGTGGTGGGTCCTCTTGAAGTCCTGGCGGTCTGGGTTGAATCAGCCAGAGTTCTTCTTGCACCAACGCCGACAACTCTAAGCCTGTGGTGCTGGTAGCGTTGTAGAGCAGGGCAATGTCCAATCGTCCCGACAGCAGGCTTTCTTGCATGCCTGCCGACAAGCCCTCGCTGATCGACAAATGGGCATCTGGCATTTTTTCGCGAAAGGCGCGGGTGAGGGGCACCGTCAGGACGCGCGCAACGCTGGGCGGAAGTCCCAAGGCAACACGTCCTGTGAGGCCGCTGCGGGCCCGGGCCAATTCCTCTCGCGCTCTTTCAACCTGATGCAAAATCCCTCGGCCATGTTCCAGCAACAACTGACCAGCCTCCGTGGGACTTGCACCTCGGCCATTGCGCTTCAAAAGGTTTTGCCTCAACTCAACCTCCAGCAAGCGAATTTGCCGGCTCAAAGCAGGCTGGGCCACGTTCAAGGCCAGGGCTGCGCGGGTAAAGCTGCCCAGTTCTGCCACTCTGACGAAGTATTCCAGTTGCTTGAGGTCCATGAGGCTATTTTGCCATAACCGGTGGCTGGTTATATCGGTTTGTTCTAGCTGATAGTGCCTTAGAAGCCTAGGCATTGACGCTCTCAAGTTGGAGAATTCAGTCTTCAATTTGGCCCCTGTTGGGCTATCGAGCTAGGACCATGAAACCTTCCGCACAAACCGCGATCCCTTGCCTGATGATGCGAGGCGGCACCTCTAAAGGGCCGTTTTTCAATGAGGCCGATTTGCCCGCTGACATCCCATTGCGTGACAAAGTCTTGTTGGCCGCCTTGGGCTCACCAGACAAACGTCAGATCGATGGTTTGGGCGGCGCACATCCCTTAACGAGCAAGGTGGGCATTGTTCGCAAGAGTTCCGTTCCTGGCGTGGCATTGGACTTTTTGTTTGCCCAACTGCAACCCGATAAAGAGACTGTCGACACCACGCCCAATTGCGGCAACATGTTGGCCGCTGTGGTGCCATTCGCCATCGAAACAGGCATGGTGGACGTGCAGGGTGATCAAAGCACTTTCCGTGTATTGACATTGAACACCGACATGCAATGTGACATCACCGTGGACACGCGCGGCGGCATGGTTCAGTACGAGGGAACAGCTCGCATCGATGGATCACCTGGCACTTCTGCACCCGTGACCATCAACTTCCTAGACACGGCGGGCTCTGTCTGTTCTGACTTGTTGCCCACAGGCCGCGTGAAAGACACCTTGACCGTGAGTGGTGCTGGCTTTGAGCCATTCACCATCGACGTCACTTGCATCGACAACGGCATGCCCTTGGTGATGTTCAAAGCAACTGACGTGGGCCGCACGGGGTACGAATCCGTGGCGGACATGAATGCCGACACCGAACTCAAAACCAAAATTGAGGCGCTGCGTTTGCAAGTGTCTTTGTTGATGGGCTTGGGTGATGTGAGCCAAAAAAATTACCCCAAGATGACCCTCATTGCGCCACCCCAAAAGGGTGGTGCTTTGAGCACACGCAGTTTCATTCCGCATGTGTGCCACGATGCCATCGGTGTGTTGGCAGCCGTCACTGTGGGTACGGCTTGCGTGTTGGAGGGTTCTGTGTGTGATGGCATCGCTGTCATGCCCACTGGTGCTGCCAAAAATGTGTCGGTTGAACATCCGACAGGCGAGTTCAGCGTGGCTTTGCAAACCGAGCCTGCACCCCATTTACCAGGTGGCCAAAACGTCACACAGGCCGCATTGCTCAGAACGGCCAGACTGCTGATGCGAGGCGAGGCCATGGTGCCAAGGTCCTTGTGGTCGGGTCATTCTGCTTAATTTCTTTTTTCATTTTTTCGATTGGAT
>RFVJ01000244.1 GCA_009928125.1 Betaproteobacteria bacterium | reverse complement strand
ATTGGTGGGCCCACCAGGACTTGAACCTGGGACCAAAGGATTATGAGTCCTCTGCTCTAACCAACTGAGCTATAGGCCCTTGGGCGTTGATTGTAAGTGAATCAAGCACTGCCGCAGTGATCAGCGATGTTGATTTAAGGCATCAAACCGCGCTACGGTGCCTAGAAATGCAGGTATCAAGCACTTCAGCATGGTCTCTTTTCCACCAATTGAGCGTTGAAAATATTTCCACTTCGCTGTAGCCTTGAAATCCCTGTGCTTCAACCCAGCCCCGAATTTTGGGGATGTCAATCACACCATCTCCCATCATGCCGCGGTCATTCAGCAAATCACGCGTGGGGGTGAGCCAATCGCACACATGGAATGCCAGCAGTCTATTTTTGCCAGCGCGCTCAATTTGCTGTTGAAGCTTTGGGTCCCACCACACGTGATAAACGTCCAGTGCAACGCCCAAGGCACCCGTATGGGCAGGGTCGAGCTTGTCGCACACATCCAAGGCTTGCTCTAGGGTATTGATGCATGCTCTGTCTGCGGCGTACATCGGGTGTAAAGGCTCAATGGCCAAAGGCATGTTGCATGACTTGGCGTAGCTCAACAATCTTTCAATGCCTTCGAAAACTTGTTCGCGGGCATGGCCTATATTTTTATGGACTGCTTGACCAGCCAATGCGCCCGGCAAGCCCCCGACCACCAACACCAAGCATGTTGAATTGAGTTCACACGCTTCATCGACGGCTTGACGGTTGTCTGCATCTGCGGCTTGTGTGCCTGCCAATGTTGCCGCTGGGAACATGCCACCACGGCAGTACCCTGACAACTTCAAACCATGTGTTTTGACCAACTTTGAAACCGTGTTCAAGCCAACGGCCGCAACTTGATCTCGCCATGGTGAAATGGCTTGAATCTCCCGTCGTGCGCAGGCTTCGATGATGTCTGTCAAAGGCAAGTCTTGTCCGCGGCTTTGACGCACAGTCGCGGTATTGATGGACAGCCATTCGTGGTTGGGGGTGAAGTCGCGCATGCTTGAACTTTAATTTGGAGGTTTGCGAGTTGTTTTTTCTCGCCTAATTTGTCGAATGATGGCAGCGTTGTCCAACTCGCCATCGCCCTCTGCAATGGCATTGCGCATCAACTGTGCATGCGCCTGGGAGAGTGGCAAACTTTGAGTGCTAGCTTGTGCCATGTCCAGCATCAGTTGAACATCTTTCAGGTGTTGGCGAATGCGCGACTGTGGCGCAAACTCCTCCTTCACCATCATGTCACCTTTCACAACAGCGGCTTCAGAACGTGCGGGTGTGCTCAAAACCAGTTGCAAAAATGCCTCGGGTGGTATGCCCATGGTTTGTGCAAACACAATGCCCTCTGCCAACGCCGCCCTGTTCAGGCCCAAGACCAAGTTGGTTGCCAATTTGGCTTTGGCCGCCATGCCAGCACCACCTACATGCACCTTCGAATTGGCCAATGCACTCAGCACATCGGCCACACTGTCGATGTGCGAAGATTCGCCACCTAGCAGCAGCGTAGCCTCGCCATTTTGAATTTGAACGCTAGAGCCAGACAAAGGGGCTTCGATCAAGTGAATGTTGAACAGTGACAGTTGTTTCGCCAACTCGGCCAATTGCACTGGATCACCTGTCGAACAATCGATCAAGGTGAGTGTTGGCTGATCTTCAGCAACATGCAAATGTCTGTGTTGTTTTATTTGCGCAACCACATCGAGCACACCAGTCGTGTCAAACACCGCAAGAACCAAGACATTTGTTTTGTCTAGCATCTGCACCACAGTCGAACTTGTTTGAAATCCAAGAGATTCAAAGCCAGCCATCGCTTCTTGGCGCACGTCAAAACCAATGCATTCGTAACCTGCCATTTGCAAACGCTTGGCCAAAGCAGTACCCACCAGGCCCAAGCCCACCACGCCCACGCATCGATTGGGTGTCAAGAATGATGCAGAGGACATGCTTTTGGATTCTTGAGTTGATCGTGCAAATGAATCAGCGCTGCACAGAAGAGCCACCGCAGATGGCAATGTCTTGGCCCGTGATGGCTGCAGCCTCGGGGCGAGTCAAATAGGCAACCAAGGCGGCCACTTCGTCGGGTTGAATCAACCGACCGATAGGCGGTAAACGAGGCGTGGTATTGGCACGCGCTGGATCTTTGAGCATGGGTGTATCGGTTGCAGCAGGCGACACCACATTCACAGTGACGCCATAGGCAATGCATTCAGCTGCCCAGCTTCTGGCCAGCGACAAAAGCGCAGCCTTGGTTGCTGCGTACTGGCTTCTGCCAGCGATACCTGATGAGACACGACTTCCGATCAATATCATGCGGCCATGGCGGGCCTCTTGCATGAGGGGCAATATCCGGTTGGCCAAACGGGTGGCAACGTCTACATGCAATTGCCACATGAAGTGTCCAACACCCATGTCAAGTGAGCCTAAACTGCCAACCCTTAAAACACCAGCTGCATGCACCAAGATTTGAGGCACATGTTGCGACATGATTTGATCCAGTGCTTTGTCGAGTTCATCGATCTGGGTGAGATCAAGCATCCATGAACTGAATTGCGAGCTGCTGAGCTTGGAAGGGGCAATATCAATGCCATGCACATGCCAGCCTTCGCTGAGGAGCTTCAAAGCAATTGCTTGTCCAATACCCGAACTGGTTCCGGTGACAATGGCGCATGGTGACAGAAGATCTGGCATGTTGAGTTTCACTCTACCGCAATTTTCTTTTCTGCAATGATTTTTCCAGAGATGGCAATGTCGTCAGCTTGAAATTTAGCAAACTCGGCCGCACTGCCACCTGCTGGCACGATGCCGTCTGCAATCAATCGATCACGCATCTCACCTGACAAAGCTTTGTTCACAGCTGCATTCAGTTTTTGCACCATGTC
>RFVJ01000243.1 GCA_009928125.1 Betaproteobacteria bacterium | reverse complement strand
AAAACAGGTTTTGAATTTAGCCCAGTTGATTTCGCGCTTGAGAAGTGCGGCCACAAAGGTGGAAGCGGCTCCCACACCAGCACCTTCGGTGGGCGTGAAATAGCCACCGTAAATGCCACCAAACACAATGATGAAAACGGCTGCGATGGGGGCAATGCCACCCAATGCGGCCAGCGAGAAACGCGCAATGTTGTCATCGACTTCGGGCGCTTGGCCTGGGACCACGCGCACATAAATGGCAATGGCAATCATGTAGCCCACCATGGCAATGATGCCGGGGATCATGGCTGCGGCAAACAACTTGGCAATGTTTTGTTCCGTCAAAATGGCGTAAATCACCAAAGGCACAGAGGGTGGAATCAAGATGCCCAAGGTACCACCGGCAGCCAAAGTGCCAGTTGAAAGTCGTCCTGAATAACCATGTCGTTTCATCTCGGGCAATGCCACGCCTGTGATGGTGGCTGCTGTGGCCACCGAGGAGCCACAGATGGAGCCAAATGCCGCGCTGGCCAGCACGGCCGCCATCGCCAAACCGCCTTTGAAGCGTCCCATCACACTGGCTGCAAACTGGAACAAGGCTTTGCTGATGCCGCCTTGGGTTGCGAAGTGGCCCATCAAAATGAACAGGGGAATGACGGACAAGTCATAGCTGGCAAAACGTGCAAAAGCCAAATTGTTGAGGAAGCTGGAATAAGGCCCCCATCCGGTTTGCATCAAATAGCCCAAGGTGCCGGCTGCAAACATGGCCACCGCAATGGGCACGCGAATGGCCATGAGCACCAACATGGCGCCAAAGATGATCAAGCACAGTGTGAGGGCGCTCATGCTGCGGCTCCATCACTCACTTCAAATTTCTCACCCATGATGGCTTGTGCCAGCGCAATCACGCCACTCAAGACCAAGGGAGGCGTCATCGCGGCATAAACAATCCACTCTGGAAAACCCAACATCATCGAGCCGGATTGCGAAATCCAAGCATTCATGCCGCCCAGGTAGGTGCGCCAAGCCAGAAGTCCAAAGGCCATGGCCATGAACAAGGCGCCCAGTCTGTCCAGTTGAATGATGGTGGCCTCACTGGCTTTGGCGGTGAAGAAGTCCACAATGATGTTGGCTTTTTTGAGTTGGCACAGGGGCATGAACAACGCAATGGCAGCGCCTGTGGCAACGCCTGTTAATTCAAAATCACCCACAATCGTGTCGCCGGTGGTGTTGCGGCCAATCAGGCTGTAGCAGGTCATGAGTGTGATGAAGGTCAGCAAGATGCCAGACAGCACACTGCAAAATTTGGCCAATGTTTCGAGTATTTTCATGAGCGTTTCGGCTGACGAGGCCCAGAGCCTCTTGGGTGCCATTCAAGGGTTTAATTTGCAGGATCGATTTTGACGGTCAGTGAGCCCAAGCCAGCCACTTGACCCACCAAGGTATCGCCGGCAACGACGGCTGCAACGCCTTCAGGGGTGCCGGTGTAAATCAGATCGCCAGCTTGCAATTCCCATGCAGCAGACAAATGCTCGATGGTTTCTGCGACGTTCCAAATCAGCTTGGCAACACTGCTGGTTTGACGAACTTGACCATTCACCAACAAATCGATCGGGGCATTGTTCACATCGCCCGCTTGGGCTTTCGGCGTGATGGGGCCAATGGGCGCTGAGTGATCAAAGGCTTTGCCGATGCACCATGGACGGCCCTGTTTCTTCATGTCGTTTTGCAAATCGCGTCGCGTCATGTCAAGGCCAACTGCGTAACCATAAATGTGTTTCTCAGCGTCTGCGGCTTTGATGTTTTTGCCGCCCAGGCCAATCGCCACCACCAATTCGATTTCGTGGTGCAGGTTGTGGGTGATGCTCGGGTAGGGCATGTGGCCTGTTTCGCCCTGATTGACAACAACCAAGCTGTCATTCGGCTTGAGAAAAAAGAAGGGGGGTTCACGGCCAGTGAAGCCCATCTCTTTGGCATGCTCTTCGTAATTGCGGCCGACGCAGTAAATGCGGTGAACCGGAAAACGTTCTGCGTGCCCTAGGACCGGGACAGAGGGAATTTCAGAAGGGGCAAAAACAAAGCTCATGGGAACCTTTCGTATCAGGGGTGTTCAGCAGAACAATGCGGCTTTTCATAAGTATACTTACGAAAAGCCGCACCTTTTCAAACTTTTCAATCATAGTGTCATGAACAACAGTTTTGACTTCGCCCAAGCACCGGGTCATTTGGTCCGCCGTGCGCATCAAATTGCTGTTGCATTGTTCATGCGAGAGCTGGCAGCAGAAGACGTGACGCCCGTTCAATTTGCCATTTTGAATGCGGTGATGGACACGCCGGGCGTCGATCAAGTGACCTTGGCCAATCGCGTGGCCTTTGATGCGGCCACGTCAGGATCTGTGATGGGTCGCCTAGAAACCAAAGGCTGGATCCGTCGTGAACCCGATCAATTGGACCGTCGGCGCAAGCTGGTATGGCTGACACCCATTGGGCAAGAAGCCACCCTGCAAATGAAGCGTGCGGTGGAGCACGTTCAAGAAAAAATAACCAGTCCGCTGACGCCAGAGGAAGCCCAAACGCTGCGCTTGTTGTTGGCCAAGTTGGTTGCAGGGCACGAGCAAGATTCGGCCGATTGAAACCGTTTTGCAGGGGCGTCGCAAAGGTTTGCGATCAGGCCCCCGTGCATTAACTTTTGTAAGTCAATTCAAAATGTTCCACCACGGGTGGTGCCGCAAAGAAGGGGCCCACAATGGCGCGCCACTCTGCAAACAAGGGCGACTCTCTAAAGCCAACGGTGTGGTCTTCTAAGGTGTCCCAAAAAATTTGCAGCACAAAGCGATCTGGACTTTCAATGCCACGATTGACTTTGGCGCCTTGGAAGCCTTTTGCACGCGAGATGACGGTTGACAAGCCACGTGCAATGGCCTCTTCAAA
>RFVJ01000242.1 GCA_009928125.1 Betaproteobacteria bacterium | reverse complement strand
TGGCACGCGCCACCACATCCTTCCAAAGCACTTGTTGCTGCGCAATGAAGGCTGCAAATTCAGACGAAGGCCCACCCCCAATGACCGCATCTTCACTGGCAAATCTATCGGTGATGACTGGGCTCCTCAGAGCGCGCGCACATTCTTCTTGAATTTTTTTCACCACCTCGGCCGGTGTGCTGGCCGGCGCCAAGACACCGTACCACTGCACTGACTCAAAGCCTTTGTAACCTGACTCCGCCACCGTGGGTACATCTGGCAGAGAAGGCAAGCGTTTAGGGGTTCCTGTGGCGATGGCACGCAAGCGGCCGTTGCGGATGTACTGCAACAAAGCAGGCGTGCCGGCCGAAAAGACCTGTGTTCGACCCGCCAACAAATCCGTTAAAGCAGGTCCGGTGCCGCGATAAGGAATGTGCGTCATGTACATGCCGGTGGCCAATTTCAAGTACTCCATCGCCAAGTGCCCTGCACTGGCATTGCCAGCAGAACCGTAGTTGAGTTTGCCGGGATTGCGTTTGACGTATGCCACAAACTCCGTGAAGTTTTTGGCCGGCACATCGGGGTGAATGACAAACAAGCTGGGTACTTTGGCCAGCAAAGTGACGGGTACAAAGTCTTTGTTGACGTCATAGCCCGTGTTTTGAAATATCAAGGGGTTCACGGCCATGGAACCCACATGGCCCATGATCAAGGTGTGACCGTCCCCTGCCGATCTGGCCACTTCTTGCATGGCAGGCACACCGCCACCGCCCGCTTTGTTTTCAATGACCACGGGGTGCGGCAAAAATTTGCTCATCTCATTGGCGGTGGTGCGCGACACGATGTCGGAGGTGCCACCAGGCACAAAAGGCACAATGAAACGCACAGGCTTTTGAGGCCAGTTGACGTTGCCAGCAGTTTGCGCCATCGCTTTTTGAAAGCTGGCGACGGCGCTTGCAGAAATGGCACCCAAGCCAACCTGCTTCAGTACCTCGCGTCTCGATAAATTCAAGTCCATCATGTTCAATGTCCAATCTTGAGTGCTATTAAAAAACGCGAGACCATGTTGTAGGCTGCAATGGTCGCCACCAAATCGATTTGACCTTGCGCATCAAAATGCTGGCGAACTTCGTTGTACAAATCGTCTGGCACTTCAAGCTGTTGCGTCATGGCATCCGTCATTCGAATGGCCAGTTGCTGCTTGGCATTCCAAACAAAAACATCTTGCGGCTTTAATTCTTGAACAGCCTGGATGGCGGCATCGCTGACACCTGCTGCTTTTGCAATCGGCAAATGAGCTTCAAATTCATAAGGCGCGCGGTTGAGGATGGCCACGCGCAAAATCACCAATTCACGCAGGTCCGCAGACAAGCTGCTGCGATTGCGAACCGCCGACAGCATTTGCTCCCATCCATGCGCAATAGGGGGACTGTTGAGCAAGATTTGGTACAGCGGCGATATGCGTCCACGTTCAGCCAAAATTTGCGCCTCTTGCGCTGCCAGTTCTGGGCGCGTACCGGGAACGACAGGATCAATGCGAAGGGTCATGGGTTGCATCGTGAATTAAAAATCACAATATACCTACAAAATCACAAACGCATCTGCATGAATTTTCACAGCCCAAGGTACGTTGATTCAGAGCGACATCAACGTCAGTTCAATCTGAAAGTTGACAAAAATAATTAAATATTTCAGTCAACAAGCGTGTCTTCCATGCCGTTGAATGATCACTCCCGATCGGTGGAGTTTTCAAACAACATGAAGGAAACATCATGACTAAACTTCTCGCAACATTGATCATTGGCGCATTCTCTGCCGCAGCATTTGCAACCACACCTGCCACGCCTGCAGCGCCTGCGGCACCTGCCAAAGCAGAAGCCAAAGCCGATGCCAAAGCGGTCGCTAAAACAGAGGTCAAAGCTGAAGCAAAGCCTGAAGCCAAAAAAGCCGACAAAGCAGCCAAAGAAGTTGCCAAAGACGCTGCCAAAAAATAATCATGGCATCGGCATGAACCTTCATTGAGCAACAGCTCAATGAGACTTACACAGGGCCCTCTTCAACAGGGGCTCTGTTTCTGTTTGACGTGGACGCAAGTCATGCTCGGCAGGAAAACGGCTGATCGAATAAGATAGCCCGTCTTTTCCATTCGAAGTTTGTATGTCTTTTTTCCCCAGCATGAACCACCGCGGTGTGTGGATCACCACCCTCATGGCCTCGGCCATCCTCATGATCACCATGGGCACGCGGCAATCGATGGGGCTTTATGTGGGCCCACTCAACACAGACACAGGTCTGGGCATTGTCACCATCAGCCTGGCCATGGCCGTTGCGCAGTTTGTGTGGGGCGCCATCCAACCCTTTGCAGGTGCATTGGCCGACAAGTATGGCCCGCGTCCTGTTTTGCTGTATGGCTTGCTGATCTTGGTGATCGGCTCCGCACTGACCCCCTTCGTCAACAGCGGCATCGGCTTGATCTTGACGATGGGCATTCTCACAGCCATCGGTTCTGGTACATGCAGTTTTTCGGTGTTGTTGGGTGCCGCTGCGCAACGCATGCCCCCAGAATCACGCGGCGTGGCTTCCGGCATCATCAATGCAGGTGGCTCCTTTGGCCAATTTGTTTTTGCACCCATCATTCAAAGGCTCATTCAGGGCATCGGTTGGATGGGTTCGATGTGGTCCATGGCGCTTGTCACCTTGCTGGCCATTCCCCTTTTGAATCGATTAACCAGTGAAACCCATGCACCCGCCAAAACGCCCGATCCCGAGGGCGGACTGAAAAAGGCTGTGCAAGACGCCCTGAAATCACCGAGCTATTTGCTGTTGCACCTTGGTTTTTTCACCTGTGGTTTTCACATTGCTTTCTTGGTGACCCATTTGCCCACAGAGGTGGGACTGTGCGGATTGAGCCCGACAGTGGCCAGTTGGTCATTGGCCATCATTGGACTGGCCAACATTGCCGGCAGTTTGTT
>RFVJ01000241.1 GCA_009928125.1 Betaproteobacteria bacterium | reverse complement strand
CAAAATATTTTGATAAGAATTCAACTGCTCTTTCAAGCCCTGAATGCTTTCTTCAATGCCCTGCAAATCGGCCGCCAACGCTGCGCGGCGCGCTTGAATCAACTGCTGCTGGGTGGTCACTTGTTGTTTGATGAGGGGATCGTTCATGGCCGCTTTCACGTCCGGATGAAAATCAATCACATCACGGCCGGCTTGTTCTGCAAACAAACGGCTTTGCATCGCGCGGTAGCCCAAGTAACGTTGACGCACGGCTTCGTAGTTGGCCTTGGCCACCGCACCGTCTAGACGCAGCATAGGCTCGCCCTCTTTCACTTGTTGGCCCTCATGGACGAGCACTTCTTTCACAATGCCGCCCGACAAATGCTGCACCGTTTTGCGCTTGGTGTCCAAGGTCACCATGCCTTGCGTGGGCACGCCTTCGTCTAGCGGCGCAAAGCCGGCCCACAGCAAGAAGCCGCCAAAGCCCACCGCCAACACCAGCAAACCAGTGCGTGCCACGGCACGTGTGTCGGAGGATGCGCGCGGTGCGCCGTCGTCGTTAGAAGTCACCACTTGTGCATCTTGCACAAATGATTTCAAAGATGAGTTCAAGTTTGGTTTGGCCATGACAGTCTCGATTTAAGTGTCAAACAATATTAGGAATTAGAGGAAGGGTTGCCATCTGCTGAAGGCGCAGGGGGTGTTGCAGGCGGCGCGACTTGCGCAGTCTGTGCAGCCTGTGCTGCTTCACGTTGTTGTTGCAATGCCGCCAGCACACCATCGCGCGGACCGCTGGCCTGCACTGTGCCTTGATGCAAAATTAAAAGTCTGTCGGCCACACCCACAATGCCGGGTCGGTGGCTGATCAGCACCACAGTTTTGCCTTTGGCTTTGAGGCCTTGCACCGCACGCACTAAGGCGTTTTCGCCTTCGTCATCCAAGTTGGCATTGGGTTCGTCCAGCACCACCAAGGCAGGCTCGCCATACAAAGCACGGGCCAAGCCAATGCGTTGACGTTGACCACCGGACAGCAAACCGCCGGCTTCACCCATGGGCGTGTCGTAGCCCTTGGGGAATCGCAAAATCATTTGATGCAAACCAGAGGCTTCGGCGGCGGCAATCACTTTTTCAGAGACCACTTGGCCCGCACGTGCAATGTTTTCTGCAATGGTGCCGTCAAACAATTCAATGTCTTGAGGCAAGTAACCAATGTGCGGGCCCAACTCCATGCGGTCCCAATTCAAAACGGGTTGGCCGTCTAGCAATACATCGCCACCTGTGTGCGGCCAAATACCCAATAACACACGCGCCAAAGTGGACTTACCTGAACCCGACGCACCCAACACCACCGTCACAGTGCCAGCGGGCATGATGGCGCTCACACCTTTCAAAATCGGTTCTTTGCGACCTGGTGCAGAAGCCACCACATCCTTCAACACCACATCGCCTTTGGGCACCACGCCCATGGGTTCTTTGTTGCGCAAAGGATGCGCCTGCAGCAAATCACGCAAGCGCACATAAGCTTCTTTGGCACTCAAGAAACCAGTCCAAGTGCCCACCATCAAATCGATCGGTGCCAAAGCGCGTGTGGTGAGCACGTTGGCGGCAATCATGGCACCCGGTGACAACTCACCTTGAATCACCAACAAAGCACCACCGCCCAAAGCCAATGACTGCTGTGTGTAGCGCACAAACTTACTCCATGCCACCACTCTGCCGGCCACGGCTTGGGCATTCAAGGCGCTGCCCATGGCTTTCGCATTGCGCTCGGACCAACGGCGGTACAAGTGGCTCACCATGCCCATCGATTCAATCACCTCGGCATTGCGGAATTTGCTTTGCAAATAACCACTCACGTCTTGCTGCGATTTGCTGGCCTCTGCTTGTGCTGGTTTGGTGGCTTGACTGCCCCACCAGGCCAACACCGCTTGCACCAAGCCAAAGAAAATGGCCATCACGCCCAACCAAGGGTGCAACATGAACAGCACACCGATGTAGATAGGTGCCCAAGGCGCGTCAAAGAATGCAAAGATGCCGTTGCCTGTTAAGAACTGACGCACTTCGGTCAGGTCGTTGAATGAGCGTGAAGGATTGCTCACTTCAGGATTCAAATACGCTTCGTAGCTGGCATGGAACAAACGCTTGCTGAGCAACTCGTCCAAACGCACGCCCGAGCTCACCAACAATTTAGAACGCGACCACTCGGCAAAGGTCAGCACGCCAAAGAAGAACAGGGTAATCAAAGACACGGCAATCAAAGTGCCCGTGCTTTGGCTCAACATCACACGGTCGTAGACCTGCAGCATGTAAATGGTGGGTGTGAGCATCAGCAAATTGGCCACCATGCTGAAAATACCCGCCACCATGAACTCATAGCGGAAGCCCCACAGCGTGCGCGACAACTCGTCGCGGTTCATCATTTCTGGAATCTTCATGATTTAGCTTTCTGTTGCAACGCGGCCAGCACTTCATCGCGGGGGCCAAAGGCTTGCTGTGCGCCTTCGCGCATGATCAACATCTTGTCGGCCACACCTAGCACGCTGGTGCGGTGGGTCATCACCACAAAGGTGGTGCCGAGTTGTTTCAATGCGGCAATGGCATTGGCCAAGGCCAAGTCGCCGGCTTCGTCCAAACTGGAGTTGGGTTCATCGAGCACCACAAACACCGGCTTGCCATAGAGCGCACGGGCCAAGCCCACGCGCTGACGTTGACCGCCCGACAACATGGCGCCATCGCGGCCCACGGGGCTGTTGTAACCCTCAGGCAAGGACATGATGAGCTCATGCAAACCCACCAAGCGCGCAGCCGCTTCAACTTGCACCATGTCAACATCGCCAAAGCGTGCAATGTTTTCTGCCAAAGTGCCGTCGAGCAATTCAACGCCTTGTGGCAAGTACCCTAAATAGGGACCCAACTCTGTTTTGTCCCACGTGTGAATGTCGGCGCCGTCTAAGCGCACCTTGCCACCCATGGCTGGCCACAAGCCCACTAGCAATCGCGCCAAGGTGGTTTTGCCAGAA
>RFVJ01000025.1 GCA_009928125.1 Betaproteobacteria bacterium | reverse complement strand
TTTGTGATGTGACAGGATCCAAGGTGTTCGGCCAGCTTTGGCTGTCTCTGCGGCTTCGTGCATGGCGTCAATGATGCTGTCCATTTCTGAGCGCATGTGTGTGACATACACGCCACCGTACTGCCCGACCACGCGCGTCAGGGCTTTCATTTCTTCTGCATCCGCAGCCCCTGCGGGTTGATAAAACAAACCGGAGGACAGGCCCAATGCACCTTCTTGCATGGCGTGTGTCAATTGCGCTGCCATGGCCAAAACCTCGGATTCGTTCGCTGGACGGTTCAAATCAGCCATGTGGGCCGCTCGCAAGGTGGTGTGCCCGATCAACGAGGCGACATTCACCGAAGGTTTCACAGCTTCAATGGCCTTGGCATAGGAGCTCAGGCTGGGGTATTTGAATTCGGTGGTGTGCAACAGGTCCAGAGGTGAAATGGGGTTCTGAGTGACCCATGGAACCAAGGACAGTCCGCAATTGCCTGTGATGACGGTGGTGACACCTTGCGACACTTTGGCCAGCATCTGAGGGTCACGCAGGACCTGGGCATCGTCATGCGTGTGCACATCGATGAAGCCTGGGGCCAAGGTGAGGCCCTGGCAATTGACGATGTCAATTGCGCCGCATGCCTTGGGATCAATGTGCGAAGCAATTTGAGCGATGCGATCGTCACGAATCAAAACATCGCAAACCCGTGCAGGTGCGCCAGTGCCATCCAGCAGGTTGGCGTTTTGAAGCAAATGCGTGTTCATGGACTGGCTTGCGCTTGCTTGTTGCATCAAGTGGCCTCTTTCTCTGAATGGGGCCAAGCCCATTGAATCCAGGGATGTTGATCAACGTCTTGACCATGCTGATGCAAGACTTCACGGTATTGCGATTGCAATTCAATGGCCTTGGGACCTAACTTTTGCAAGACCAATATCATCAAGAGTTCAATCACCAAGAGGTGCGCAATGTAGGCCTCCGTCCCCACGCGCATGACGGCATCAGGCGGCACCATGACATCAATCACCACATCCGCCATGTCAGCCAGGGGTGTGTGAGGCTGTGTGATGGCAATGACTTTGGCACCTTGTTGACGCGCAAACGTCACCGACTCTAAAAGGAAGGGCATGCGGCCCACGTGCGAAATGGCCACTGCAACGCCGTGGATGCCCAAGGAGGCTGCAGAAATCAGTTGCTTGTGCGCATCATGAATGGCGTGCGCTGCTTTGCCCAATCGGAACAGTCGGCCTTGCAAATCGTCGGCCATGAACGCCGATGTGGTGCCAACTGAATAGCAATCGATGCGCGTGGCTTGTGCAAGGAGGTCAGCTGCTTCGTTGAGTGTGTTGGGGTTGAGTTGATGTTGCAATGCAGCGATGGAGGCTGCTGTGCTGCCCAAAATTTTTTGGACGATCACAGCGCAATCATCGTCCAAGCTGACGGCTCGATGCACTGAGGACGTCCGTCCCAAATCCTGGGCCAGTGCCAATTTAAATTCGCGAACACCTTCAAAGCCAAATTGCCTTGTCGTTCGCATGATGGTGGGCATCGAGACATGTGCTTGCGCGGCCAAAGCATCAACGCTCAATGTCAGTGCCTGCTCGGGATCTTTCAAAATCAAGGCAATCACCTGTTGCTGTGCGCGTGGCAAGGCATTGGCCTTGGATTTCATGCGTTTGAGCAGAGAGGAGGCTACTGCATTCATGGTTTTAAAAATTCACAGAAATCGCATCGACCACGTTGAATTGCTCGTCGATCATTGGCATCCAGCGCCATTTGTCAAAAGTTGTGCAAGGATGGGAAATACCGCTGCCGACCAACTGTCCTACTTGTGGATGCTCATTGACAGGTGCGGAAGCGTCGAAGTGCAGATAAGCATGTTGGTCGTTCAGTGCTTCGATGTGCCAATGCGAAGGCACCCCCCGGGTCGCCGAATCGCCTAATTGGGCACGCCACAAGGCAACTGGCAAGTCCAAGTCGTAGGACACATCGCGTTTGCCCATGGTGAGGAGCGCCAAGCCTGGCTCTGGACAAGACTGCACGCTGCTGATGACTTCCAAGGCTGGCTTGAGGGTCTCGCGCAAGTTCAGTCGCTCTCCCACGCATTGCAACATTTTTCGGTATTGCACATGGTCGTGTGTGAGGTAGCAACCTGAGCGCAGAATACCGCGTGCAGGGCGCTTCAAATGCGGTTTGAGGTCCTTGGCCACCAAGTCAAAGATGGCTGATCCACCCGCAGTCAGCAAGACTTCATCGTGCTCAAAAAGTTGCTCCGCTTCGCAAGCGACGGTCAGCTGCTGCAAGCGTGCCATCAAGGCTGCAACATGCGTTTGATCGTGCGCATGATTGCAAGTGGCCAGTGCACCCTCATAGGTTTCAACGCCACACAGTTGCATGTGAGGTGTGTGCTTGATCAGCCTGGCCAATTCCAAGGCTTGCGCATGGTCGCGACAGCCGGTGCGTTTGCCTTCAATGCCCAACTCAATCAACACCGTCAAGTTGAGCTGCGAACCTCGGCTAGCCCGCCATTGTGCGATGGCTTCCATTTGAGCCATGGAGTCGACGAGAAAGTAAACCCGCAATTCTGGAAAGGCTTGCAGCAAGGCAGCCAACGCATCCAAGTCAGGCGCTTGGTACACCTGGTTGGCAATGATGATGCGTTTCACGCCATTGCGTGCACCTAAGTTGGCTTGAAACACAGTGGCAAAACTGATGCCCCATGCGCCGGCGTTCAGTTGCATTTGGTACAACTCGGGTGACATGGTGGTTTTGCCATGTGGGGCAATGTCCAAGCCGCGCTGTTTGCAGAAATTTTGCATCCACTCCAGGTTGTGCTGCAGGGCAGATTGGCGAACGATGGCAAGAGGAAAGGGCAGATCGCCCTTGAGAACTTGCCAACGCTGTGCGCCCACATCTTTCAAATCGAGGGGTGCCAAGTGGCCAGGAAAACCTTTGAAGGAGGCGTTGAGTTGGAGGGTCATGGTTGTTTAAATGTCATCAAGGCGAATGCAGGCTGCAGCGTGTTCAAGTCCCAAGTGGGTCAGCTCTGGCACTTGTTCTGCACACTGCGCAAGGGCATGGGGACAACGCGTTCTGAAGACGCAACCTGAAGGTGGGTTCAGGGGGCTGGGCGGTTCGCCATGCAAAACCACCACCGGAGCCGGTTGTTGGGGGTCGGGAACAGGCGCTGCTGCAAGCAAGGCTTGGGTGTAGGGATGGCGTGGTTTGGCAAACAATTCTGCAGCAGGCGCTGTTTCCATGACCCGACCCAAATACATCACCACCACGTGATCACACAAATACTCGACCACATCGAGATCGTGCGAGATGAAGAGCAGGGTCAAGCCCAGTTGTGATTTCAAGCGAATCAAGAGGTTCACAATTTGCGCTTGAATGGACATGTCCAATGCGGACAGAGGTTCATCTGCCACGATGAATTTAGATTCTGTGGCCAATGCCCGTGCAATTCCCAAGCGTTGCTTTTGCCCACCTGAAAATTCGTGAGGAAAGCGAGTGGCGTGTTCAGCTTTGAGACCCACCAACGCCAACAATGCTTCAATGCGTGCTTGGCGTTGTACGCCCACGTGCAGTCGATGGGTGTCCAGCACTTCATTGAGCATGTCTCCTGCCCTTTGGCGAGGATTCAAGCTGGGGTCTTGAAACACCATCTGCATTTGGCGGCGCAAGGGGCGCATGGCCGATGGCGAAAGATCTTGAATGGCTTGACCCTCAAAATAAATCTGGCCTTGGGTGATGGGCACCAACTTCAAAATGGCTCGCCCCAGGGTGCTTTTGCCCGAGCCCGATTCGCCCACCAAGCCCAAGGTTTGACCCGCGCGAATTTGCAAACTCACGTTGGCGACAGCGCGCACGCGTTGTTCGCCTTTGCCAAATTCCACGCTGAGGTTTTCCAGCTGCAGCAGGTTGGAGGGGGGTGGCGATGTGAGGGTCATGCGGCAAGCTCAAAGTGGCACAAAGCTTTGTGTTCTGAGGATCCGCGCCATGCGGGGGGGATTTCTTTGCAGGAAGTTTGGCATTCGCTGCATCGCGGTGCAAAGCTACACCCTTGCAGTGTTTGGTTCATCGACGGTGCTTGCCCGGGAATGTCTTGCAATGCGACGGTTTGACCGCTTTGCTTGGCGAGTTGTCGGGCCCTTCCGGGCAAACAAGCCAGCAATCCCTGCGTGTAGGGGTGCTGCGGTTTGGCAAACACGTCTCCCACTTTGCCATGCTCCACAATTTGACCGGCATACATCACGGCCACACGCGCGGCATGGTGCGCCACCACACCCAGGTTATGCGTGATGAACAGCATGGCCATGCCAGTGTCTTTTTGCAGCCGACCCATGAGGTTCAGAATTTGCGCTTGGATGGTGACATCCAATGCCGTTGTCGGTTCGTCAGCAATCAACAGGCGGGGCTCGCAAACCATCGACATGGCGATCATCACGCGCTGGCGCATGCCACCAGAAAGTTGGTGTGGGTATTCATGAAAGCGTTGATGCGCTGCCGGAATTTCAACTTGCTCTAATGCACGCAGGGCACAAGCTTTGGCAGCAGTTGGGTCGAGACCTAGGTGCAAACGAACCGACTCTGCAATTTGTTGACCCACTGTCATGACAGGGTTCAAACAGGTCATGGGCTCTTGAAAAATCATGGCCACCTGATGCCCTCGCAGTTTGCGCATGTTGTGCTCTGACAAATTCAGCAGGTTTTGTGCAGGTTCTGTACCATTTTGAAACACCACTTCGCCTTGGCAATCCCAATGGGCGTTGCGTGCCAGCAAACGCATGATGCTCAAAGCGGTCAGAGACTTGCCGCTGCCCGACTCACCCACCAAGGCCAGTGTTTCGCCAGGCATCACCTCGAAATCGATGCTGCGTATCAAATTCAAACGCGCATTTTTTTGAACCAAGGTGGTGTTCAATCTCCGAACACGCAAAGTTGGCGTTGGCGTGAGCATTGCGGCTGCAGTGTCAGGGGTCATGCACTGCCTTTAAGTCGTGGGTCTAACAAATCGCGCACACCATCGCCCAGCACTTGCAATGACAATGCGGTCAGGACAATGGCCAGTCCAGGAAAAAACAAAGTCCAAAGCGCACGGTCTGCGTATTGGGTGCTGGACGCCACCATGGTGCCCCAAGTGGGAATTTCTGCGCCCACACCCACGCCTAAAAATGACAGCCCCGCTTCTGCCAACAAGGCATAGGCAAAAATGAAACTCCATTGCACCAAGATGGGCGACATCAAGTTGGGCAGAATGTGATTGAGCAGCAACCGTGGCGTGGTCAGCCCGACGGCCTGTGCGGCCTCGATGTAGGGCAACTCCCGAATGACCAAGGTAGAAGCGCGAACAACACGGGCGACGCGCGGTGTATAGACCAAGGTCAGGGCCAGCACCACATTCAAGGGGCTGGCGCCCAAAATAGACACCAGGGCAATGCCCAGCAAAATATCGGGAAAGGCCATCATGGCATCCACAAGGCGCATCAACACGGCATCGAGGCTTTTGAAAAAGCCCGCCAACAAGCCCATCAATGTGCCAAAGAATGCGGCCAACAAAGCGGTGCCGGCACCAATGGCCAGCGAGTAACGTGCGCCATAAAAAATCCGACTGGTCATGTCGCGACCCAGTTCATCGGTGCCAGACCAGTGACTCCAGTTGGGTGCTTTCAGCCGCTGACTGACTTTCATGGCCATGGGTTCATAGGGCAAAACCCAAGTGCACAACATTGCCATCAGCACCATGACCAACAGCAGCAAGGCCGCCAACAACACCACGCGCCGTGCAAACAAAATTCGGAATGTTTCGCGCCACTCAAGCATGTCTTACCCGTGGGTCAACCACCATGTACAAAACATCGATGAGAAAATTGATGATGACGTAGACCCCCGCAATGGCCAGCAATGCGCCTTGAATGATGGGATAGTCTCTGCGCAACACGGCGCGCACCACCAAGTTGCCAAGGCCCGGCAAATTGAACACCGTTTCCGTCACCACGGCGCCGCCAATCATGAGGGCGAGTGTCAAGCCCAAGACGGTGAGGATGGGCACCAAGGCATTGCGCAAACCATGGTTCAACACCACGGCCATTTCCGACAAGCCTTTGGAGCGTGCCGTGCGAATGTAATCTTCATTCAAGATGTCCAACATCGAGGCACGGGTGAATCGAATGATGAGCGCAGAGTTCAAAGTGCCCAAAACGAATGCAGGCAACAGCAAATGGTGCAGTCTTGTGAGCCAGCTGGCGCCTGGATCACCGTAACCAGAAACCGGAAACCATCCTGCGCCGACAGCCAGCAGTTGAATCAACACCAAGCCCATCCAAAAACTGGGCATGCTGGCCCCTAACATGGCCAAGGTGCTGACGCACTGGTCGATCCATTTGCCTCGCCACACAGCGGCTGCAATGCCACAGGGAACGCCTATCAGCATGGCCATGCTGACTGCCAATACGGCCAGTGTGAGGGTGGGTTCAACGCGGTCTAACAGCACTTGTGTGACCGGCATTTGCAGAAAAATGGATTGCCCTAAATTGCCCTGCAATATTTCTGTCGCCCAGTATAAAAATTGCGTGAACAAAGGTTGGTCTAAGCCATAGCGTTGCCTGGCCAAGGCAATGTCTTGGAGGCTGGCCTGATCGCCCAGCAGCAAAGCGATTGGATCGCCCGCTGCCAAGCGCGTCAGAATGAACACCAACACCGACACCAAAGACAGCACCGCCAACATGCCGCCAAAGCGGTTCATCAGCGAGCGTCCAAGGTGTTGAAGCCTCATCGAGTGAGCCTTACTTGGTCAAGCCTGCGTTCCAGAAAAACGGCCACGTGGCGGGGGTGTAACCCTCCAGCTTGGCGGATCTTGCAGACAAGCTGCTGAACTTGCCGACGTTGATGTAAGGCACTTCGGTGTAGACCACTTGCTGAACAGCAGACCACAGTTGCGCGCGCTTGGCGGGGTCTGTGGTGTGGTTGAAATCACCCAAGACTTTGGCTTTGGCAGGTGAACTCCACCAGCCTGGTGCGCCTTCGCCCAATTGAGGTGGGGACAGCATCGGCTCTGGGAATTGACCCGAGTGGGTCATGTAAATGTCCCACACTTTGGAGTCGCCGCGCCGCTGAACCAAGGTGGCCCAATCGACCACTTGCATTTCAGTTTTGAAGCCCGCTGCGCGCAATTGCTCGGCCATCACTTGCACCATGGTGTGGTGGAACTCATATTGGCGGCTGGTTAAGAGGCGAATGGTTTCGCCTTTGTAGCCCGCTTTGTCAGCCATGTCTTTGGCGCGTTTGGCATCTTGCTTGTTGTATTGATCGGTCCCAGCCGTTGAGTAATAAGGTGTTCCTTGTGGAAAGTGATTGCCCTCAACGGTGAAGAAACGTTTGTCACCATAAGCGGCCGTCAACATCTCGCCTTCGCCAATGGCGATTTGAATCGCTTGACGAATTCCTTGATTGGCCAAGACACCTTCTTTGGTGTTGAAGACCATGTAGGGAAAACCAAAAGAAGGCGTGATGATGGGCACCACATTGGGGCCGCCTTTCTCAAGGCGGGGCAAAGCGTCGACATTGAGCTGATCGGCAAAGTGGAATTGGCCAGACAGCGCACCTTCGACCCGTGTGTTGGCGTTGGGGACGGGCGTGAAGCGCAACTCATCCAGCAAGGCTTCGCGTTTGCCGGCATAGCCCGAGGGCGCTTCAGTGCGTGCGCTGTAGGCATCAAAACGAGTCAGCACCACAAACTGATCTGGCTTGCGCTCTTTGAATTTATAGGGGCCGGTACCCACAAAGCTCACCAGCGGATTGGCAATCGATTCCTTGGCCATGATGATGGCCATGCCGGAGGGCAATGCCAATTGGGCCAACAAGGAAGCACTGGGTGCAGAAAATTTCCACTCCACCGTGAGTGCACCTTTGGCTTCCAAACTCACCGTATCTTTGGCCACCGATTTGCCACGAGGGGCCATCTCCATCCAACGCTTCAAGGACGCCACGACGTCTTGTGCATCCAAGTCCCGGCCGCTGTGAAGCTTCACACCCTTGCGAATGTTGATGGTGTAGGTGAGTCCATCGGCAGAAATTTTGGGCATCCCATCGGCCAACATGGGCACGGCATTCCACTTGCCGTCAAAGGTGTATAGGGTCTCGTACACATGTTGCATGATGGTTCCCACCAAATCGGCCGTTGAGGCCATGGGGTCCAAGCTTTGTGGTTCACCAATCATGGCCAAGTTGGCAGCACCACCCTTGGGAGGCGCTGCCAGCGTGGCAAAGGGCAATGTGGCCATGAGCAATGCGAGCAGATGTCGACGGGGCAAACGCAGCATGAGGATCTCCTTAGGGTTGGGTCAAAAATGTAAATTTTTTACATTTTTGACTCTATGCCATTTCAAAATAAGGTGTAAACAGGGTTTTCCTGTAAATAAAAGACAGTTTTGACTTGTAAGCTACACGGTTTCATACCGATGCCCACTGTCTTTGTTTGTGGGCCTTCACGCCAAGATTTGACCGTCTAGAAAGATCCATATGCCCGTAGAAATGTTGGGAACTTCTCCAATTGCCTCAGACCGTTTGGCAAGGCCCTTGTCACCCGCCACACGCGCTGGCGACTTTGTCTTTGTATCGGGCCAAGTCCCCACCAACGACCAAGGCGAAGTGGTGGTCGGTGGTATTGAAGCGCAAACCCGCCAAGTGTTTGAGCGTTTGAAACAAGCCCTGGCGTTGGCAGGTTGTACCTTGGACGATGTGTGCAAAGCCACGGTGTGGCTGAACGATGCGAGAGACTTTGGCAGTTTCAACCGTGTGTACATGGAGTGCTTTGGCAATCACCGTCCTGCGCGCTCGACCACAGAAGCACGCTTGATGATCGATGCCAAAGTTGAAATTGATGTAACGGCTTACAAGCCGTTGGCAGCCAAGTAATTCAGTTCTTCATCGTCAAAGCCGGCCATTCGCCGTGCTTCGAGGTTGTAGGGTGATTTGAGTTTGGGCGCATCGTATTGCACGATCAATTCGCGGTAGGTCGCAATGGGATCCATCCCTCGTTCTTGGCAGACGTGACGGTACCAACGGTTGCCCGCGGCCACATGGCCAATTTCATCTTCCAAGATGATGTCCAAAATGCGCCCAGCAGCCAAGTCGCCTGCGCTGATCAGTTTGTTCTTCACGCCGGGTGATGCATCCAGGCCCCGCGCTTCCATGGTTCTTGGCACCAGGCCGATGCGTGCCAAGATGTCACCCTTGGTTCTCTCGGCCATGTCCCATAAAGAATTGTGCGCAGGGAAGGGACCATAGTCATAGCCCATGCCGATCAAATGCTTTTGAAGTAACAAAAAGTGTTTGGCTTCCTCTTTGGCAATGCGCACCCAGTCTCTGTAAAAGTCTTCTGGCATGCCCTTGAATCGCCACACCACATCGAGGGCCAAATCGATGGCGTTGAGTTCGATGTGGGCAATGGCGTGCAGCAAAAGGGCACGGCCTTCCGGTGTGTTCAGGGGTTTGGCTTTGAGGCTGGTGTGAGACACCAAGATTGGTTGGGCGGGGCGGCCCGGAATGTCGCCAGGGTCGGCGATGCTGGCTTGGGTGTCTACATCCAATGTCTCAGACAGCGCCAAAGTCAGTTCGGCCTTGCGAACGGCATTTGTCTCACGCAAGGGCGTCAGAACGGCCAGTCGGAGGTTGGTCTCAGTGGTAGGCGTTTCAGAACGGGGCATGCCTTATTTTAGGGGTGCCTACAATGGGGGTTTTGAGTCAAGGCTAAAGAGGTTTGAAATGGCAGTTTATTCATTGGATGGGAAACAACCCATGGTCGCTGAGGGTGCTTGGATTGCTGACAGTGCACAAGTGATGGGGGCTGTGGAATTGGGTCACAACGCCAGTGTCTGGTTTGGTACTGTCATCCGGGGTGACACCGAAACCATCCGCATTGGCGAAGGTAGCAACATTCAAGATGGCAGCGTTTTGCATGCTGATGTGGGCAAGCCTCTCACGGTGGGCAAAAACGTCACGGTCGGGCACCAAGTGATGTTGCATGGTTGCACCATTGGCGATGAGTCCTTGATTGGCATTGGTGCCATTGTTCTCAATGGCGCCAAGATTGGCAAAAATTGTTTGGTCGGCGCAGGCTCTTTGGTCACTGAGGGCAAAGAGTTCCCCGATGGTTCCATGATCATGGGATCACCTGCCAAGGTGGTGCGAGAATTGTCGCCTGCACAAATTGAAGGCTTGCGTACCTCTGCCAAGCACTACATTGAGAATGCGCATCGATTTCAATCAGGTTTGAAAAAAATTGTCTGAACTTCATAAATTTCTTTTTGACGGCATGCCTGTTCGGGGTGCCGTGGTTCGCTTGACCGATGCATGGCAAGAGATTCTCAAGCGCCGCGCCGCCAACAACGAAACCGGTGCTTATCCAGCCCCTGTGACGGCGCTTTTGGGTGAGATGTCAGCGGCAGCGGTTCTCATGCAAGCCAACATCAAATTCAATGGGGCTGTGGTCTTGCAGGTTTTTGGGGATGGGCCTGTGAAGTTGGCGGTGGTGGAAGTGCAACCCGATTTTGGGGTGCGTGCAACCGCCACCCTGCAAGGTGACGTGGCCGCTGATGCCAGCCTGAGTCAGATGGTGAATCAAAACAACGAAGGCCGTTGTGCCATCACCTTGGACCCGCTGGATCGCATGCCTGGTCAACAACCTTACCAAGGTGTGGTTCCCCTATTTGGCGATCAGAAAGAAAAACTTGAAAAATTGAGCGAAGTGCTAGAGCACTACATGCTGCAATCTGAGCAACTCGATACCACTTTGGTGTTGGCAGCCAACATGGAAGTGGCGGCTGGCATCTTGATCCAACGCTTGCCTTTGGAAGGTGTTGGCAATTTGGCAGGCCAATACGACGCGGTTGAACGCGAAGCTGCCTTGGGCCAAAGCGAAGACTACAAGCGCATTTCGATTCTGGCAAAAAGCCTGAAAGCCGAAGAGTTGTTGGGACTGGACGTTGAAACCGTGTTGCACCGTCTTTTCTGGGAAGAGCCTTTGTTGCGTTTTGAGCCTTTGGTGGGTCAGGATGGTCCCAAGTTTCATTGCCGGTGCAGTCGCGAGCGCGTCAGCCACATGATCAAAAGTTTGGGCATTGAAGAAGTGGAGAGCATTTTGTCGGAGCGTGAGTCGATCGAAGTGGGTTGTGAGTTTTGTGGCAAGCAATACCACTTTGACCCTGTCGATGCCGCCAGCCTCTTCACGCAACCCGACGTCACGCCGCCAACGGGTCCCTCAGTTCACTGAGCCTTTGGCTTGCAGCAAGTCGCTGAACAAGCGATGTTCGCAATCTGCGTCGCTGCACAGATCACAGCGCCAGGCTGTTTTGCCTTGGTTCAGTCCAAACTGCGCGCCTTCGCGTTGTGATTGCGCCGATTTGAAAGAGGCCAGTCGGAGGCCAAGGTCTGCCCGCAACGCATGGATGCCTTCTTGAATGGCCATGAGGGTGGCATCCAAGCGGGATTCATGTTGACCATAAATCACTTTGAAAGGGATGTTGGCGCTGCGCAGTGATTCTCGAAGCATGGCGTCAATGGGCTCTCGCACATGGGCACCATCACGTTGCAGGCCATCCGGCACCCAAGCAATGTCCAAGCCCATCACCAAGGTCAAATCAAATTGAGCTTGGTACGCCAATGCCTCGGGATAGAGGCTTTTGTCTTGAAAAATGAAATCGCTGTAAATGGCAGTCATCAAAGGGCTGGTGTCGGCGATGACCCAACCCGAGTCGATGTCAAAGGTGCGTTGGGCTTGTTGCTGAGCAATGGCTGCTTGTTCATGTTGAAGTGGGGTTCTGCCCTGTGCATCACACCATTCACGCAAAACTTCGGGCACCACGGTGACGCTCAGCCCCAATGACTGAAGCGTTTGGGCGATGCGCAAACTCAAACTCGTTTTGCCTGTGCTTTCGGCGCCCAAAAGGGCAATGCGAACCACTTCAGTGTTCATGCTGTTTTCGCCATGCTTTGAGGCCAACGTAGCTGAGGATCGCAAACAACACATACAACAGCGAAGTTAACCAAAGTGACTTCACCCACATCAAGCCGACTGTGATGATGTTGACTGCCAGCCATACCCACCAGTTTTCGATTTTCTTTTTGGCCAACAAATATTGTCCCAACAAGCTGAGGGCCGTGACCAAAGCATCCCAAACGGCCACATCGCTGTCGGTGTAGCGGTTTAAGAAAAAAGCCAGAACAGGCCATGCCAAAAGGGTGGCTGCAACTGTTTGTTGGCGCTCGGTAGGCGACAGTTGGCTGATTCTCAGGGGGGAGGGTGATTGCAAGTCGGGTGTGGTCGACTGCATGCCTTTGCGCCACTGGCGCCAACCCCAAACTGCACCCAAAATGAACATCACTTGCAGGGAGGCTTCGCCGTAGAGTTGACTGTTCCAGAAAACCACGCCATACAGTGCAGAGCTGAGAATGGCCAAGGGCCAGCCCCAATGTATTTCTCGGATGTTGCAATACACCATGGCCAAAGACAACACGAAACCGGCCAACTCGACCGGCTCTGTCATTTTTCGATCTGCACGAAAATTTCGTTGGACTTGACCATGCCCAATTCATGACGGGCGCGCTCTTCGACAGCGTTCAAACCTTCTTTCAGGTCGTTCACCTCAGAGCTGAGTTGGCCATTGATGCGCTTGGCTTTGGCATTCAACTCGTTTTGCTCTTTGATTTTATTTTCAAGCTCGATGACAGTGGGAACGCTGCCTTTGCCAAGCCAAATCTGTCCTTGCAAGATCAGCAGCAAGGCGATCAGGACGGCTGGCAAAAAGCGGTTTTCCATGCGCATTGAAAAGGTCTGTTGGTGCGTATTACAGCAGATTAGCGCAAATTGTAAAACGCTGAACGGCCTGGGTACTCGGCCACGTCGCCCAAGTCTTCTTCGATGCGCAACAGTTGGTTGTATTTGGCCATGCGATCGCTGCGACTCATGGAGCCTGTTTTGATTTGACCGGCGTTCAAGCCCACGGCGATGTCGGCAATGGTCGAGTCTTCTGTTTCGCCAGAGCGGTGGCTGATGACGGCGGTGTATCCCGCACGCTTTGCCATTTCGATGGCTGCAAAGGTTTCGGTCAAGGTGCCGATTTGGTTGATCTTGATCAGAATCGAATTGGCAATGCCCTTGTCGATGCCTTCTTTCAAAATCTTGGTGTTGGTCACAAACAAGTCGTCGCCCACGATTTGAACTTTTTTGCCCAAACGTTCAGTGAGCAATTTCCAACCCTCCCAGTCACCTTCGGCCATGCCGTCTTCAATGCTGATGATGGGGTACTTGTCGACCCAAGTGGCCAACATGTCAATCCACTGTTCACCTGTCAAGGACAAGCCTTCGCCTTCGAGTTCGTATTTGCCTTCTTTGTAGAACTCGCTGGCAGCGCAGTCGAGGCCAATGGCAATTTGCTCGCCAGCGGTGTAGCCGGCGGCACTGATGGCATCCAAAATCATTTGAATGGCAGCTTCGTGGTTGGGCACATTGGGCGCAAAGCCGCCTTCATCCCCCACGGCAATGCTCATGCCTTTGTCGTGAATGATTTTCTTCAAGGCGTGAAACACCTCAGCACCGTAACGCACGGCCTCGCGGAAGCTGGGCGCGCCCACAGGGATGATCATCAACTCTTGCAAGTCGAGGTTGTTGTTGGCATGTGCACCGCCATTGATGACGTTCATCATGGGGACAGGCAGTTGGCAGCCGTTCATGCCGCCAAAGTAGCGGTACAAGGGCAGGCCAGATTCTTCGGCAGCAGCGCGGGCCACGGCCATCGACACGGCCAACATGGCATTGGCGCCCAAGCGGCTCTTGTTGTCGGTGCCGTCCAGGTCGATCAAAGTTTTGTCGAGGAAAGATTGCTCGGAGGCATCGAGACCCAAAACGGCTTCTGAGATTTCGGTGTTGATGTGCTCGACAGCTTTCAACACACCTTTGCCCAAATAGCGGCTTTTGTCGCCATCACGCAATTCGATGGCTTCACGGCTGCCGGTGGAAGCGCCAGACGGCACTGCGGCACGGCCCATCACACCAGACTCTAACAACACATCGCATTCAACCGTGGGGTTGCCGCGGCTGTCCAAAATTTCGCGGCCCACAATGTCAACTATCGCACTCATGTTTACTTCTCTCTGTCTAAATTAAAAATCGTTGAAACCCATCAAAACCATGCAGATCATGCAATCAGTTATTGGAAATTGTTTTCGAGGAACGGGTTCTTTTTGGTTACCGCATCCAGTTCCAACAAGGTTTCCAGCAGCGCTTTCATGTGCTGCAAAGGCACGGCATTGGGGCCGTCCGACATGGCTTGCGCGGGGTTGGGGTGTGTTTCCATGAACAGCCCTGCCACGCCCACTGCAACGGCTGCACGAGACAAGACGGGCACCATTTCACGCATACCGCCAGAACTGGTGCCTTGGCCACCAGGCAGTTGAACGGAGTGGGTGGCGTCGTACACCACAGGAGCACCCGTTTCGCGCATGATGGCCAAGCTGCGCATGTCGGACACCAAGTTGTTGTAGCCAAAACTGGCGCCGCGCTCGCATGCCATGAAGTTGTCTTCGGGCAAGCCAGCATCGCGCGCTGCAGCGCGGGCCTTGTCAATCACGTTCTTCATGTCGTGGGGCGCCAAGAATTGCCCCTTCTTGATGTTGACGGGTTTGCCCGATTGCGCCACGGCGCGAATGAAGTCGGTTTGCCGGCACAAGAAGGCGGGCGTTTGCAATACGTCGACCACAGCGGCCACGGTGGGGATGTCGGCTTCGGTGTGCACATCGGTGAGGATGGGGACGTGCAGTTCGCGCTTCACTTTGGCCAAAATTTCCAAACCTTTTTCCATGCCAGGACCGCGAAAGGTGCTGCCTGAGGAACGGTTGGCTTTGTCGTAACTGCTCTTGAAGATGAAGGGAATGCCCAAGGCCGATGTGATCTCTTTCAAGGTGCCAGCCGTGTCCATTTGCAATTGCTCAGATTCAATGACGCAGGGGCCGGCAATCAGAAAGAAGCGCTGGTCTAAGCCAACATTAAATCCGCACAGTTTCATGGTGTTCCTTGTTGGCTTGATTTAAGCAACGGCTTTCAGGTGCTTGGCACCTTTTTGATGGTCAATCGACGCTTTGATGAAAGCGTTGAACAAGGGATGGCCGTCCCAAGGGGTGGATTTGAATTCGGGGTGGAATTGCACACCCACAAACCAGGGGTGAACGTTGGTGGGCAGTTCCACAATCTCGGTCAGTTGTTCGCGCTGAGTTAGGGCAGAAATAACCAAACCCGCTTTGCGCAAAGTGTCCAAATAGTTCACGTTGGCTTCGTAACGGTGACGGTGGCGTTCTGTCACCACGGGGCCATAGATGAAACGCATGGTGCCACCTAAATCAGATTGCGCATCACGAACTTGGATGGTGCCGTCGGCATCTTTCCATTCATGGATCAATGCAATGACGGGAAAGGGGGTGTCGGGTTCAAACTCGGTGCTGTTGGCATTGGCCAAGCCTGCCACATGGCGCGCATATTCAATGGTGGCCACTTGCATGCCCAAGCAGATGCCCAAATAAGGCACTTTGCCTTCACGTGCGAAGCGCGCTGTTTGAATTTTGCCTTCTACCCCGCGCTTGCCAAAGCCACCAGGGACCAACACGCCATCGAACTTGGCCAGTTGTGCCACAGATTCTGGCGAAATGGTTTCGGAGTCGATGTGCTCAATCTTGACGCGAACATGGTTGCGCATGCCAGCATGACGCAGGGCTTCGTTGACCGATTTGTAGCTGTCGGACAGTTCAACGTACTTGCCCACCATGGCAATGGTCACTTCGCCTTGAGGGTGTTCGGTTTCGTAAACCAAATCGTCCCAGCGCTTCAAATTGGCTGGCGGGGTGTTGATGTGCAAACGGTCGCAAATCAATCCATCCAAACCTTGCTCGTGCAGCACCCGGGGTACTTTGTAAATGGTGTCAACGTCGGGCATGGAAATCACGCCCCAGCTTTGTACGTTGGTGAAGAGCGAAATCTTTTCTTTTTCGTCCTCTGGAATCATGCGGTCGGCACGGCACAACAATGCATCGGGTTGAATGCCAATTTCGCGAAGTTTTTGGACGGTGTGCTGTGTGGGTTTGGTCTTGAGTTCGCCCGCGGCGGCAATCCAAGGCACATAGGTGAGGTGAACAAAAGCAGTGTTGTTGGGTTGATGAAGTCTTGAATTTCGTTGGTGATGTGAGGAATGACCTGCACGGTCTTGCCCAAGTAATCGCCACGGCGTTCTTTTTCAAGCACGCTTTTGTAAATTTGGCCCGTGGTGAAGTTGTTGGCCTTCTTCATGCGGGTGTTGATGAAACGCTCGTAGTGGCCCAAATCCAGGTCGGTTTCACCACCGGTGACGAAGACGAATTTGGTCATGTCCAGGACGGGATGCTCAGCACCCGGGAGATGGAAAACGAGATTATAAAGGTGTCCTGATCTGCTACATTGCCGAACATGAACGATTTGCACGGAAAACGCATTGTTTTAGGACTCACCGGTGGCATCGCCTGTTTCAAGGCGGCGGAGTTGTGTCGTTCGTTGGTCAAGGCGGGTGCGCAAGTCCAAGTGGTGATGACCGAGGCGGCTGCTCAATTCATCACCCCTGTCACCATGCAAGCCTTGTCCGGACAAGCTGTTTACACCTCGCAATGGGATGCCCGTGAGGGCAACAACATGGCGCACATCAATTTGAGCCGAGAAGCCGATCTCATCTTGATTGCCCCCGCCAGTGCCGATTTCATGGCCAAACTCATTCATGGCAAGGCCGATGAGTTGCTCAGTCTGATGTGCTTGGCCAGACCCTTGCAAAAGGTTCCCTTGATGTTGGCGCCCGCCATGAACCGTGAAATGTGGGCACACCCAGCCACCCAACGCAATGTGGCCCAATTGAAGGCAGATGGTGCCCATGTCCTAGATGTAGGACAGGGCGATCAGGCTTGCGGCGAAACCGGTGACGGCCGTATGCTGGAGGCCGAGGAAATCGTCGAAGAGCTGCGCGCTTTTTGGACCCCCAAAGTGTTGGCGGGCCGACAAGTGTTGATTACCGCAGGTCCCACCTACGAAGCCATTGACCCCGTGCGCGGCATTACCAATTTGTCGAGCGGCAAAATGGGCTTTGCCATTGCCCGTGCAGCGCAGCACGCTGGCGCCAAGGTCACCTTGGTCGCTGGGCCCGTCAGTTTGCCTACGCCTCGAGGGGTGTTGCGTGTGGATGTGCGATCTGCATTGCAAATGCACGATGCTGTTAACCACGTTGCACCGCATGCCAGCGTCTTCATTGCGGCCGCTGCGGTGGCCGATTGGCGTCCAGCCTCGGCTGCTGATCAAAAAATCAAGAAAGACGGCTCGGGTGAAACGCCTGAGCTCAGCTTTGTTGAGAACCCTGATATTTTGGCCAC
>RFVJ01000240.1 GCA_009928125.1 Betaproteobacteria bacterium | reverse complement strand
AAACCCTTGCCATCGCCTGCACTCAAATGATCGTAGATCACTTCCAAAGGCGTGACACCTTTTTGTTTGGCACGAACCAAGAAGCTTTCCATCACGGAGGGTTCGTAGTTCAAAGTGGTTTCAAGTGGAAACATGCGCCCGCTGATCATGTCGATTTTGGCCAATAAGATGTCTACCAAGGGCGGAATGGAACTGCCATCGCCTGCCAGTCGTTCTGACTTTTCTGAGAGGATGCGGGCTTTTCTGGCGGGGTCGCGCAAGGCGGCAGCACGTTCGGCCAAAGGCAGGTGGGCCACTTCTTTGTAAGAAGGGAATCCCATGAAGGGGTGGAAGCTGGCGTCCAAGCCATTCAAGACGCCAATCCCGCGTGCACCTGTTTGCATGAAGAGGGGCAGTCCATTGGCCACTGCCTGTTCTACGCGTTCTTGGATGCGCAAATACTGTTCACCACCCGGGTCACGTTGCAGCCAAGTCAGTGACAACGATTTGCCACTGGCTTTTGCAATGGCTTCGACCAAGTCAAATTCGGCATCAAATTCGGCTGGACCCTTCAACAGGTTGTAGTCGCTCACCATTTGCACCACGCCATGATTCAAACCGTCGAAGGCCTTGGCCAAACCGGTGAGTTCTGCATGGCTGGCATTGGCGGCTGGGGTGTCCTTGCCTTCTGAAGTGCGGTGGTTGTCACTGCGGCCGGTGCTGAAGCCTGCAGCGCCGGCTTCAAGCGCCTCGCGCAGCAAGCTGCGCATGTGCTCAATGTCTTGGGGAGTGGCCACTTCATGCGCCAAAGCGCGTTCTTTCATGACGTACATGCGCAGCGGGTCGTGCGGCACTTGCACCAAAAAGTCGAGGCTGTGAGGTGGGTGATCCACAAACCCGAGGCGTCCATGGTTTCTTTGGCGGCTTCGTTGACCTGTCCAATGTGGGTGATGCGCCCCCCTTGAATGCCAACGTCTGCGATGAAGGGTTTTTGGCCTGTGCCATCCACCACCGTGCCGTTTTTAATCAAGCAATCGAGCATCTTTTCTTCTCCACAAATACGCCAAAGACATGCCACTCACAATGTGCCATATGCCCCACAGGCTGGCCAATGTCACCATGCCCAAGTCGCTGTTGAATTGCACGGCAATGATGCCCAACGCCAAGCCTGAGTTTTGCATGCCACCTTCAATCATGACAGCGCGACGGTCGCGTTCGCTCACACCCATCACCACGCTGGTGATCCAACCAAAGAACAAGCCGCTGGCATTGTGTAAAACGACCAACAACAAAGTCGGCAGCAAGCCCAAAGTGAGCAATTGACGCTCTTTGATGAGGCCAGCCACGATGAACAAAAGCAGCGCAATCAGTGAAAATTTGCCCAGCGGTTTGCGAATGCGCTCGGTCAATTCTGGCAAGCGATGCGAGGCCATCAAACCCAGTGTGAGGGGCACGCCCAACAACAAAAACAAACTGATCCAAATGCCCGATGCGTCGATCGACAATTCTTTCAACCAAGAGGCCGTTTCAGGGTTGGTGGCCATCATCCAGCTGAAGTTGAAGGGCGTGGCAAACAGCGCAATGAGGCTGGCAACAGCCGAGATGCTGACCGACAAAGCGGTGTTGCCGCGGCTTCAACATTGGGCGGAAGGTCGAGTAACAGCGTGGCCACCCAAGTGCCAACGGGCAACAGAATGAATTGAGGAATGAGGCCGCAGATGACAGCTTTGGGTTCTTGTGCAACACGCTTGAAGTCTTCGAGGCGCAGCTCTAGCGCAACTGAAAACACCATGGTCGCCAAGACCAAACTCAGGACGATCTGCGATGCGTTCATGTTCAAGACCTTCGTGCAAGGGGCAAATTCAACAGTAAGTTTTGCGGTTTGATTTTGAGAAGATTTTGTGGGTCCATGGCCATGGCCATATAAACCGGTTTGCCACTGACGTCTTGCAGCATGTCACTGGCGCCACCATGTCAAAGCGCTCACTGCGCTCCCAGTAACTGTCTTCGTTGCTGTCTTGAATCACATCCAGATCGACCGTGCGAAGTGGGATGCCACCTTGTTTCAGTAACTCGCCCACACTGCCAAAGCCGCTTTCAAGGGCATGCCGTTCCACTGTTTCGTGGTCGGCTGCCATCACGGAGCCATCGTCAAGGACAGAAATTTTTTGTGCTCTGAACAGCAATTCTGCGGCACGTGCTTCTAGGGGCGTGCAGTCGTCACCCAGCACATGTTGCACCAGCACTTGCGTGATTTGATTCACCAAAATGGGGGGCACATCGACGCCTTGACCTTCAAACAAAGCCCAGTAACTGGCTTCTAGGGTGGCGTGCGCCAAGATGCGATTGCGAAAGCGCAGCCAAACCGCCATGTTGTCGGCGGCATCACGGTCTTGAATCTGGGCCAAGTCGGCTGCTTGCAAATCCAGGCGCGGATTTTCCAGCAAGCGTTCATGAATTTGAATTTCATGCTTGCAAGAGCTCTCAATGGGCGCCAATTCAGGGCGCAGCAGTAAAACTCTTAGAAAATCGTCGGTGACGGTAAGGTGACCCCTCGCGTCTTTCTTCAGTTGTGCATAGCCCGCTTGGGGCCAAAGACTTTGCGCTGAATCACTCATCGTTTATTGCAGTTCTATCTCAAATTGGTTTTTTGCCACGGGGAATCACAGCCGTGATTTTTTGAACTGGACGCTCGGTGTCCACCGCGATGGTTTTGGGTGGCGAGGTGTCCTTTTTGGGTTTCTTGGATTCTTTGTTTGATTTTTGTTGACCTTTGGCCATAGGAACACCTTGAGGTAGTTAAGCACTCAGTTTAAGCGAGGCACAATCAATGCACGCGGTACAAGGGCATCAGAAGCTGCATATTCAGGGTTTTTCATGACAATATTTCACATTCCTGCCGATGAGGTCGAGCTCACGGCCATCCGCTCACAGGGGCCAGGGGGTCAAAATGTGAACAAGGTGGCCAGCGCCATTCAATTGCGCTTTGACATTCGCGCTTCCAGTTTGCCCATGGCCTTG
>RFVJ01000239.1 GCA_009928125.1 Betaproteobacteria bacterium | reverse complement strand
TGTTAATTTCAAACGAGAAATTTGGAGGCGCGGGCCGGAGTCGAACCGACCTACACGGATTTGCAATCCGGTGCATAACCGCTTTGCTACCGCGCCGATTTTTTTGTGACAAAAAAGGGAAGCAGTTGCTTCCCTAAGTTGCTGAAAAGTGGGGGTACACCTTTCAATGTTTGGAGCGGGATAAGAGGCTCGAACTCTCGACCTATACCTTGGCAAGGTATCGCTCTACCAACTGAGCTAATCCCGCATTTGCAATCAACTTAGCATTGTATGCCGGTTTGCTTGCGATGAGGGGATTGTAGCGCAATTTTTGAGAATTTTTAAAGTCCCCTCAAAAAATCTATCAATGTTTAACCGCCCCTTGTTTGGCTTCGGTTTTGGCATCGGTCGACACAGCCGCGGGTGTGGCAACAGTTTCTTCTTCCGGAAGCGGTTGCGGCATCTTTTCAAGGGCAACTTCCAACACTTTCTCGAGCCATTTCACAGGCACAATTTCTAGGCCATTTTTGACATTTTCGGGAATGTCCTGCAGGTCTTTGACGTTGTCCTCTGGGATCAAAACCGTCTTAATACCGCCGCGCAGTGCAGCCAACAGTTTTTCTTTCAAACCACCAATGGCGGTCACTTCACCGCGCAAGGTAATTTCACCCGTCATGGCCACATCTGCACGCACAGGTATGCCTGTCATGGCAGACACCATGGCGGTGGTCATGGCCGCGCCAGCGCTCGGTCCATCTTTGGGCGTTGCACCATCAGGGACGTGGATGTGCAAGTCTTTTTTCTCAAAGACATCGTCTTTGATACCAAGAAGACGTGCACGGCTGCGAACCACGGTGCGAGCCGCTTCGACAGACTCTTTCATCACGTCGCCCAAAGAGCCCGTACGGGTGATCACACCCTTGCCTGGCATGAGTGCGGCTTCGATGGTCAGCAAATCGCCCCCCACTTCAGTCCAAGCCAAGCCAACCACCTGGCCCACTTGGTTCTGTGCCTCTGCACGGCCATAGGTGAATTTCTGAACACCCAAGAAATCGTTCAAATTGTCGGGGGTGACACTCACCGGTGCGGTCATCTGTTTGAGCAACAAACTCTTGACCACTTTACGGCAAATTTTGGAGAGTTCGCGCTCCAGAGAACGCACACCTGCTTCACGTGTGTAGTAACGGACCACATCGCGGACGGCTGCATCGCTGACGCTCAACTCTTCAGCCTTCACACCATTGTTTTTCATTTGCTTGGGCAGCAAATATTTGATGGCGATGCTGGTTTTTTCATCTTCGGTATAGCCCGACAAACGAATCACTTCCATGCGATCTAACAAGGCAGAAGGAATGTTCATCGAGTTGGAGGTTGCCACAAACATGACGTCGCTCAAATCAAAGTCGACTTCAACGTAGTGATCGCCAAAGGTGTGGTTCTGCTCTGGATCCAACACCTCCAATAAAGCGCTGGAGGGATCGCCACGGAAATCGGTGCCCAGCTTGTCAATCTCATCCAGCAAGAACAAGGGGTTGCGTGTACCCACCTTGTTCAGGCTTTGGAGCACCTTGCCTGGCATGGCGCCAATGTAGGTGCGTCGGTGCCCGCGAATTTCAGCTTCGTCGCGCATGCCACCCAAGGCCATGCGCACGTATTTGCGGCCAGTGGCTTTGGCAATGGACTGACCCAAGGATGTTTTACCCACGCCAGGAGGGCCCACCAAGCAAAGAATAGGTGCTTTGACTTTGTCAACACGCTGCTGCACCGCCAAGTATTCCATGATGCGGTCTTTGACTTTTTCCAAGCCGTAATGGTCTTCGTTTAACACCACTTCTGCATTGCCCAAGTCGTGTTTGATTTTGGTCTTCTTGCTCCAAGGCAGACCCGTGAGAACTTCAATGTAGTTGCGCACCACGGACGCTTCGGCTGACATAGGCGACATGAGCTTGAGCTTTTTCAACTCGGCATCGGCCTTTTTGCGCGCTTCAGCGGGCATTTTGGCAGCTTTGATTTTCTTTTCAATCTCTTCAATGTCGGCGCCCTCTTCGCCTTCACCGAGTTCTTTTTGAATGGCTTTGACTTGTTCGTTCAAGTAAAAATCACGCTGATTCTTTTCCATCTGGCGCTTCACGCGGCCACGGATTTTTTTGTCGACATTCAGAATGTCGACTTCGCGCTCAAGTTGCGTGAAGAGATTTTCCAATCGATCGCGAATGCTGGCCAAGTCGAGCACGACCTGCTTGTTTTCCAACTTGAGGGGCAAGTGCGCGGCAATGGTGTCAGCCAAACGACCCGGTTCATCGATGCTCGAGATCGAGGTCAAAATTTCTGGCGGTATTTTTTTATTCAGTTTGACGTATTGATCAAACTGCTGCATGACCGCGCGGCGCAGGGCTTCAATTTCGCTGCTTTGCTCAGCCTTTTCAACCGAGGCTTCTACCGGCAGCACCGTGGCCATGAAATGCGCCTCTCCATCGGCAATGGACTGGACCTTGGCACGCTGCTGGCCTTCAACCAACACCTTCACAGTGCCATCAGGCAGCTTGAGCATTTGCAAAATGGTGGAGACACAGCCGACTTCGAACATGTCGGTGGCTTCGGGCTCATCTTTGGCCGCAGTTTTTTGCGCCACCAACATGATGCGGCGATCGGTGAGCATGGCGCTCTCAAGGGCCTTGATGCTTTTGGGTCGGCCCACAAACAAGGGGATGACCATGTGGGGAAAGACCACGACGTCACGCAATGGCAACATCGGCAATTCGAGCAGTTCGGCGGGGAGAGGTGTATGTCCAGACATGAGATTCCCTGAGTTATGGGGGATAGATGGCCCCTGATTTTTCAATTTCAAGCCCAATCGATGTAGGGTTATTCATTGGTTTCAGGGGGTGGGCTGGAAAAAATTCAAGCTTGCTTGGCCGACTCTCGGTAGACCAACAAAGGAACATGGTTTTCTTCGATGGTGGACGCATCCACCACCACTTTTTCGACATTGCTGGCATTGGGCAATTCGAACATGGTGTCG
>RFVJ01000238.1 GCA_009928125.1 Betaproteobacteria bacterium | reverse complement strand
CCAACGCCCACGTCGACTACATCCAAGTGGCGCGCGACACCATCAAGCGCATTGGTTACGACAACACCGAGTACGGCATTGACTACAAAGGTTGTGCGGTCATGGTGTGCTACGACAAGCAGTCCAATGACATTGCCCAAGGTGTGGACCACGCGTCTGACGACCACCTCAACACCGGCGCTGGCGACCAAGGCCTGATGTTTGGTTACGCTTGCAGCGAAACCCCCGACCTGATGCCTGCGCCCATTTATTACGCGCACCGTTTGGTCGAGCGTCAAGCGCAACTGCGCAAAGACGGCCGCTTGCCTTTCTTGCGCCCCGATGCCAAGAGCCAAGTGACCATGCGCTACGTGGACGGCAAGCCTCACAGCATTGAGGTCGCTTTGTGATTGGCGGCCCACAAGGTGATTGCGGCTTGACCGGTCGCAAGATCATTGTGGACACTTACGGCGGCGCTTGCCCTCACGGTGGTGGCGCCTTCTCTGGTAAAGATCCTTCTAAGGTGGACCGCTCTGCTGCTTATGCCGCCCGCTATGTGGCCAAGAACATTGTGGCCGCTGGACTGGCCACCAAGTGCCAAATTCAAGTGGCGTACGCCATTGGTGTGGCACGCCCCATGAACATCACGATCAACACTGAAGGCACTGGTGTGATCTCCGACGACAAGATTGCCGCCTTGGTGAACGAGCACTTTGACTTGCGACCCAAAGGCATCATTCAAATGCTCGACCTGTTGCGCCCCATCTACAGCAAGACGGCAGCGTACGGACACTTTGGCCGTGACGAACCCAACTTCACGTGGGAGCGCACCAACTTGGCCGCCACACTGCGTGCAGCAGCCGGCTTGAAGTGATTACTTGACGGGGTTTTCTAAAACACCAATCCCGTCAATTTCAACTCGGACCACATCGCCCGACTTCAAATATTTGGGCGGTGTGAAACCAATGCCCACGCCCACGGGCGTGCCGGTGGCAATGACATCGCCTGGGTAGAGGGTGATGCCTGCACTCAAGGTCTCAATGAGTGTGGGAATGTCAAAAATCAAATCGGGCGTGGCGGCGTTTTGGCGCTCTTCGCCATTCACGTAGCAACGCACATGGGTGTTGGTGCCGTCGAGTTCGTCGGCACTCACCAGCCAAGGCCCCATGGGGCAGAAGGTGTCAAAGGATTTGCCCATGTGCCATTGCATGTGCTTGTTTTGCCAATCGCGTGCCGTCACGTCGTTGACGATGGTGTAACCCCAAACGTGTTTCATGGCATCGGCTTTGGTGATGCCCTTGCCGCCTTTGCCAATGATCACGGCCAATTCGGCTTCGTAGTCAATGGCAGTTGACACTGCAGGCATCTCGATCGCCTCGCCCGTGGCGATGACGCACTCGGGCACTTTGGAAAAGATGATGGGCTCGGCGGGAATTTCGCCACCGGCTTTGGCGCTGCTGTCAAAACCACTGCGGGCAAATTCCCACGCAAAAAATATTGCGGCGGGGGTGTGGCAAGGGTGCGCGCAATTGCACGTCTTTCAAAGCAATGGCTGCGCCTTGAGGCGGCAATGCTTCACCGCGCGACAGGGCGTCGACCAACGTGAGCGCGCCCAGTTCACGATCGGCCAAGGGCAGATCAAACGGCGTGACGGAATTCAAATCTTGCGACACCAAACCCACATGAGGTTGGTCTTTGTAAAAGAAGGCTGCGATGCGCATGGTATTGGTTTGGAAAGTGAAATTTAGAACAGCTGCTATTGTGCCGTCATCCGTCATTTCTGGGGGTGAGACCTGTTCACTGGCCCTCATGCCCCCTTGTGACATGGGTTCATGCAAAAAAGAAAGCAGGGTGTTAGAGTGCGTTGCAAAGTCATTGCACTCGAGCAATGAGCACCCCCCAACAGCGCAGGAGACTTCATGAATTTCTTCCATGGGACCCGTCCCACCCAAGCAGCTCGACGTCATGTGTTGGGCACTGCCCTCAGTTTGATGGGCGGCCTTTTGTTGCAGATGGGTTTGGCGGGCAGCACCCTTGCCCAAACTGCGCCCTATCCCAACAAATCCATCACCATGATCGTGCCCTTTCCGCCCGGCGGTTTGGCCGACATCGTGGCACGGCCTGTGGCCGAGGCCATGAGCCGTGAATTGGGTCAACCCGTGGTGATTGAAAACAAAGCCGGTGCTGGCGGCGGCATTGGCATGGGCGTGGCGGCACGCGCCAAGCCCGATGGCTACACCGTACTGATGGCACTGTCGTCTTTGACCGTGATCCCTGAAGCCGATGCACTGCTGGGCCGGAGCCCCTTGTTTTTGCTCAACGAGCTGCGCCCCATTGCGCGTTACACCGCCGACCCCACGGTGCTGGCGGTACGCGCGGACGCGCCTTGGAAAACCGTCAAAGAATTCATTGAAGACGCACGCAAACGACCAGGCGCCATCAACTACGGCTCGTCTGGCAACTACGGCACCATGCACGTTCCCATGGAAATCTTGGCGCAAACTGCGGGCGTCAAATTGACCCACATTCCATTCACCGGTGCGGGTCCTGCAGTGGTCGCCATGTTGGGAGGGCAAATTGATGCTGTCTCCACCGGGCCAGCCACTGTGTTGCACACGTCAAAGCCGGCAAGATTCGCGTGCTGGGACACTGGGGCAATGGCAACTTGGCCTCATTGCCCGATGTGAGCAGCTTGAAAGATTTGGGCTTCAATGCCGAGTATGCGCAGTGGTCTGGCCTGTTCATTCCAAGCGCTACCCCCGAGCCCATCGCACAGCGCATTCGTGCAGCTGCCAAAGTTGCGGCACAAGACGCCAAAGTGCGTGACGTGATTCAAAACACCGGCAGTCCCGTGGTGTATTTGGACAGCCCTGAATTTGAAAAATACGTGCAAGCCGATGCCAAGCGCATGACCGATGTGGTCAAGAAAATTGGCAAAGTCGAATAAGCACCAACAGAACTGCAACCCATCTTCAAAATTTCGGAGACACACATGAAATCTCACCGTCAACCGACTCATGGCAATGGCACACAAGCCAAAGCCTTGTCCA
>RFVJ01000237.1 GCA_009928125.1 Betaproteobacteria bacterium | reverse complement strand
CTTGACCTGATGGTCAAGAAACACCCTCACCTGTTGTTGCGCTTTGGCGGTCATGCCATGGCGGCGGGTTGCACCATCGAAGAAGAACATTTGGAATTGTTTGAAGCCTGCTTCATGGAGGTGGCTGCACAACTCTTGTCGCCCGCCACATTGCAGCGCAAACTGGAAACCGATGGCCCCTTGGATGCGCAATATCGCCGTGCCGAGTTTGTCGATGTGATGCACAAGGAAGTGTGGGGCCAAGGGTTTGCACCGCCGGTGTTCAGTGACGAGGTGGAAGTGGTGTCACAACGCTTGGTAGGCGAAAAACATTTGGCCTTGAAACTCAAACATCAAGGTCAGCCTGTGGATGGCATTTGGTTTGGCCGCATAGAGCCACTGCCTGCGCGTGTGAAGTTGGCTTACCGCTTAGATGTGGACGAATGGCAAGGCCAAAAACGCGTTCGCTTCATGGTGGAAGCCGCAGAGCTTTAACGTTGGGCTTGCAGGGCCTTCAACACTGCAGGCGAAACCAAGCCTTCCACTTTGCCACCGAGCGTCGAAATTTCACGCACCAAGGTGCTGCTGATGTGCTGAACCGATGCACTGGTGTGCAAAAAGATGGTGTCCACTTCGGGCGCCAAGTGGCGGTTCATGCCGGCCATTTGAGTTTCGTAGTCGTAATCGGTGACCGAACGCAGTCCACGAACAATGACGCGAGCGCCTTGGCTGTGTACAAAATCGCACAACAAACCAGTGAATGACACCACCTCAACATGGCCAAGATCTTGGGTGACTTCTTTGACCAGGGCCAATCGTTCATCCAAGCTGAACAAGGTTTTTTTGTGATGCGCAGCCGCCACCGCCACCACCACTTTGTCAAACATTTGCGCAGCGCGATACACCACATCTTCGTGGCCCAAAGTGATGGGGTCGAAGGTTCCAGAATAAACGGCAGTGACTGAGCGACTCATGTGAACTCCTGATCAATGAGGGGCATTATCCCTCGACGGGTCGTTGTAGCAAATGGGCGTGCACGGCACCCGCCTTCATGTATTTGATGGGCAACAAACCACAGGCGGCCAGCGCTTCAGCCTGCCATGCCACAGGCGCTTCCAAATAAACCCAGCCGCCGGGCATCACCGCTTGGGCAGCAGCCAGCAAGGCTTTTTCAAAGTGAGGGCCGTCAAAGGGCGGGTCTAGAAAGATCACATCCATGCTGCTGGGTGCAAGGCGCTGAAGGGCCATCATGGCATCGCCTTTTTGAACTTGCACGGCTGTGGCCGACAAACGTTGTTGAGTTTCAACCAGCAAGCCCACCAATTGGGCGTCTTGCTCCAACATCAGCACAGACTTGGCACCGCGCGAGGCCGCTTCAAAACCCAGCGCGCCCGTGCCCGCAAAGGCGTCAACACAGCGCCAGTCCGTGAGGTCTTGTCCCAGCCAATTGAACAGCGTTTCACGCACACGGTCTGGTGTGGGGCGCAGACCCGGTTTGTCGATGACTCTGATTTTGCTGCGTTTCCATTGACCACCAATGATTCGCAACACATGCGAGGGCGAGCCGGTGACAGCCTTGGACACGGGGGTTGTCTGGTTGAGGGGTTTGGTTCTCATGGGTTACAAGCTTAAACGCATGATGCATGTCCGTAGAAGCAACGTGTCAAAAAACACACAAATGTCACCTTGGCCAGGCATTTGGGAGAGCGGTTTGAGATTTACTTAGAATGGGACCTTAGACAACGCCGATTTATGTTCAGTTTCTTTCGTTCCAAACCCAAACCCGACGCTGCAGATGCAAATGCCATTGCGCCCAAAACGCAAGCAATGAATGCATCGACCGCGCCTCAAGTGGCCGCAGAAGCAAGCCCCGCAGCGCGTCAATCTTGGCTCAGCAAGCTGAAAGCTGGCTTGCGCAAAACAGGCAGCAGCATTGCCACTGTTTTCACGGGAACGCAAATTGACGATGCGCTTTACGAAGAATTAGAAACTGCATTGCTCATGGCTGATACGGGCGTGAAGGCCACTGACCATTTGTTAAGTGACTTGAAAGCTCGCGTCAAAGCGACCAAGGCCACAGAGCCCATGGCTGTCAAAGCGCTGCTGACAGATGCCATCACCGACCTGTTGTTGCCACTGCAAAAACAATTGCAGATTGGCGAGCAACAACCCATGGTGCTGATGGTCGCTGGCGTGAATGGGGCTGGCAAAACGACGTCCATAGGCAAACTGACGCATCACCTGGCCGACCAAGGCGCCAGCGTTTTATTGGCGGCTGCTGATACCTTTCGCGCTGCTGCGCGTGAGCAATTGGCGGTGTGGGCGCAACGAAATACGGTGGAAATCATCAGCCAAGAAGGTGGCGATCCCGCGGCTGTCAGCTTTGATGCCGTGTCTGCAGGCAAAGCGCGTGGCCGTGATGTGGTGTTGGTCGACACAGCAGGACGATTGCCTACCCAATTGCACCTCATGGAAGAGTTGAAAAAAATCAAACGTGTGGTGCAAAAGGCCGATGCGCAAGCGCCCCACGAAGTGCTGCTGGTGATCGACGGCAACACCGGGCAAAACGCGCTCACGCAAGTCAAAGCTTTTGATGAGGCCTTGGGCCTGACGGGCTTGATCGTGACCAAACTGGACGGCACCGCCAAGGGCGGCGTGCTGTGTGCCATCGCCCGAGAAAAGCCCATCCCTGTTTATTTCATTGGTGTGGGCGAACAACTCGACGATTTGCAAACCTTTGATGCGCATGAATTTGCGCAGGCATTGCTCAACTGAAACGCGTAGGACTGAAGGGTTCTGGGTTGATGCTGGTGCTTTCGCCAGCCATCAACTCAGCCAACAACACACCAGTGCCCGGCCCTGTGCTAAATCCGATGTGCTGGTGACCAAAAGCCAGCCACAAGCCCGGACATTGCGGCATCTCTCCAATCACGGGTCGACTGTCGGGTGTGGTGGGGCGTGAGCCCAGCCAATCGGAACCCTCCACCGCTTCTTTGAGCGGCATGGCACGACGCGCTGCGTTTTCGGCAGCTTCCAACTGCTGCGCATTGGGCGCTGCATCTCGCCCCGCCAACTCCACACCGGTGGT
>RFVJ01000236.1 GCA_009928125.1 Betaproteobacteria bacterium | reverse complement strand
TTTGCATTCAGACTTCCTCTCAATACCCCCGGTCCGTTACACCGGTAAGGCTGATGAAGCACCCAAACCGCGATGCATCGCGGTAAGGGAACAATTGAAACAAGATGGGATCAGCGTGAATACAATTCAACGATCAAAGATTCGTTGATGTCAGACGCAAATTCATCACGATCAGGTGTCTTCTTGAAGACGCCTTCAACTTTTTCGATGTTGACTTCAACCCAAGCTGGCATGCCAACTTGTTGAGCCAATTGCAGAGCTTCCAAAACACGTGTTTGTTTCTTGGACTTTTCACGAACAGCCACCACATCGCCAGCTTTGACGAGGTAAGAAGGGATGTTCACGGGGTGACCATTCACGGTGACCGCTTTGTGTGAAACCAACTGACGTGATTCAGCGCGCGTGGAGCCAAAGCCCATGCGGTAAACGACGTTGTCCAAGCGCGACTCGAGCAAGCTCAACAGGTTAGAACCTGTGTTGCCTTTGCGACGGTCGGCTTCAGAGAAGTAGCGACGGAATTGCTTCTCGAGCACACCGTACATGCGCTTGACTTTTTGCTTCTCGCGCAATTGCAGACCGTAGTCGGAGGTGCGCTGACCCGAAGTGCGGCCGTGTTGGCCTGGCTTGGTGTCAAATTTGGACTTGTCTGCGATCGAGCGACGTGCACTCTTCAAAAACAGGTCGGTGCCTTCACGGCGGGATAGTTTGGCCTTGGGGCCTAGGTAACGTGCCACTTGATCTTCCTTTTCTGTCAACTACCGCATGAGACATGCGGGAGCCATTGCCAGCACGGCAATGGCGGTGGGCTTTGCAAATTAGATACGACGACGCTTTTGAGGGCGGCAACCGTTGTGGGGCATGGGAGTGACGTCTGCAATCGATGTGATGCGGATGCCCAAGGCGCCCAATGCACGAACTGAAGACTCGCGACCTGGGCCTGGGCCTTTGATTTCGACGTCGAGGTTCTTGATGCCTTGTTCAATGGCGGCACGGCCAGCCACTTCGGAAGCAACCTGCGCTGCAAACGGTGTGGATTTACGTGAACCCTTGAAACCTTGACCACCGGAAGAAGCCCATGACAACGCGTTGCCTTGGCGATCCGTGATGGTGATGATGGTGTTGTTGAACGAGGCGTGCACGTGTGCGATGCCGTCGGCAACATTCTTGCGAACTTTTTTGCGCACGCGTTGTGCGGCGCTATTGGTTGGGGCTTTTGCCATGGTGGTCTCTCAATCCCTGTTATTTCTTCAAGCCTGCGGCGCCTTTGCGCGGACCCTTGCGAGTACGTGCATTGGTGCGAGTACGCTGACCACGCATGGGCAAGCCACGGCGGTGGCGGAAACCACGGTAGCAACCAATGTCCATCAAACGCTTGATGTTCATGGTTGTTTCGCGACGCAAGTCACCTTCAATGGTGATCAATGCGATTTGATCGCGAATTTTTTCCAGGTCTGCATCCGTCAGATCTTTGATCTTCTTGGAGTAAGCAATACCGGATGCTTCGCAGATTTTGCGAGCGCGGGTGCGACCGATACCAAAGATGGCTGTCAAGCCAATTTCGGTATGCTTGTGCGGCGGAATGTTGATGCCAGCGATACGTGCCATTTTCGTCCTCTAATAACTCTTGCAATCAGCCTTGACGCTGCTTATGACGTGGGTCTGTGCAGATCACACGGACCACGCCTTTACGGCGAATGACTTTGCAGTTGCGGCAAATTTTTTTGACCGAAGCCGAAACTCTCATTTCATTTCTCCTAAAACTCTTTGATCTATCAATTAGCCGCCAACAGTGGTTTTGAAATTCGCTTTTTTGAGAAGCGACTCATACTGTTGGGACATCATGTAGTTCTGAACTTGTGCCATGAAATCCATGGTCACCACAACAATGATCAGAAGTGAGGTGCCACCAAAATAGAACGGCACGTTGTACTTCAAAATCAAAAATTCGGGCAAAAGACAAACAAAGGTGATGTACACGGCACCGGCCAGTGTCAAACGCACCAAAATTTTGTCAATGAATTTGGCAGTGTGATCACCAGGGCGAATGCCAGGGATGAACGCACCACTCTTCTTGAGGTTGTCGGCCGTTTCGCGGCTGTTGAACACCAAGGCAGTGTAGAAAAAGCAGAAGAACACAATGGCAGCTGCATAGAACATCACATAGATCGGTTGACCGGGTGTGAGGGCAGAAGCCACATCCTTCATGAACAACACCACAGCGTTGTTGGTTTCACCAGAACTGAACCAATTGATCACAGTGGCTGGCAACAAAATGATGGACGAAGCAAAGATGGGTGGAATAACGCCAGCCATGTTGAGCTTCAAAGGCAGGTGTGATGATTGACCACCGTACACCTTGTTGCCCACCTGACGGCGAGCGTAGTTGACCAAAATTTTGCGCTGGCCGCGTTCGACGAACACCACAAAATAAGTGACCAGAATAACCACAGCGATGATGAAGATGGAGACCAGAGGGCCCATGGCGCCTGTGCGAACCAACTCCAACAAGCCACCGATAGAGCCAGGCAAACCTGCAGCAATACCGGCAAAAATCAGAATCGAAATACCATTGCCCAAACCGCGCTCGGTGATTTGCTCACCCAGCCACATCAGGAACATGGTGCCTGCAGTCAAACTGACCACAGCGGTCATGCGGAAACCAAAACCGGGCGCAATGACCAAACCTGCTGAAGCTTCCAAGGCCATGGCAATGCCCAAGGATTGGAACAAAGCCAAACCCAAAGCACCAAAGCGTGTGTACTGCGTGATTTTGCGACGACCTGCTTCGCCCTCTTTCTTGAGCTGCTCGAAAGCAGGCAAGACATAGGTGAGCAATTGCATGATGATGGACGCAGAGATGTAAGGCATGATGCCCAACGCGAACACGGTGAAGCGCGACAAAGCACCACCCGAGAACATGTTGAACAAACTCAGAATGCCACCCTGCTGACCATTGAAGAGTTGCTGCAGTTGTGCGGGGTCGATGCCTGGAACAGGAATGTGCGCGCCCACACGGTAAACCACCAGCGCGAGCAACAAGAAGACGAGACGGCGACTCAAGTCTCCGTACTTGCCT
>RFVJ01000235.1 GCA_009928125.1 Betaproteobacteria bacterium | reverse complement strand
TGTCTGATGGCCAATAAGCCTGAAAGCTATTGGAACACCCACCCTGTCGGTTGGGCTTTGGATGGTTATGGAATATTTGGGTTTAACAATGCCGATGGCCAAATTGCAAGTCGCGATGGTGTTTGTGGAGGTAACACCAGCAGCGTCTCCAATGCACCTTCTGGCTACAGTTACCACGTCAGCTCGGTGTCGCCCTATATTTTGTCGTGCTTCCGTGGTGTACCTAGCCCAGACTTGGCCAATCAAGCATCAAAGTTTTCTCCCATGCGACAACCGCCTGTCACACCGTTTGGTGTTTCCAACATGAGTTTGTCAACAGACATGGCTGATTCATATCAAGTTTTGGAATTCACCACGGAAAAATCTTTTGTGAGCACAGAAACAGGCAAAGACGCTTACACCAATTCGGCGGGCACCTACAAAATTCGCTACAAGGCCCTGGCGGATGTTGAATTGCAAACTGCGTTGGCCAAGGTTGAGAACAAAGGAAAGACGCTGTGCTGGGCATTTCAATTCAAAAATGCTGCAGGTGCTGTCAGCCAACCCGATGTGATTTATTGCAAATGAATCAGACATTTACTTTACATGGGGGGTGGGCGCGTTGGTTGATCAATGCAGTTGCTTGTTGCTTGACAGTTCTCTGCACCATGTCATTGGCCAATGCGCATGAAGTGGCATCCAACAGACTGAGTCTTGTGCAAAGAGAGTCCTCGCACATTTCAGCTACTTTTTATATCAGCCCTCAAGATTTTTTCAAACCGGTTCTGGGTGTGCAAATCACGGCACCAACAATCTACATTCATTTGGCGAGCCTGGGCGATGATGCCTTTTTAGATTTGTTCACAAAAGCTCAAAATTTTTATCAACAAAACATAAATTTCAAATTGAACAAAGACAAGATGGCGCAACGGGGTGATTGGCAATTCGCATCTTGGCAGTCTGTGAGGCAGCAAATTCAATTGGACTTGGCGCAACAACTGGTGAATCCGAACGCGCATGCGCACACAGAGCCGGTTCAATTCAGCGTTCAATTGACTGGCAATTCTGAATTGTCGGTGGTCCAACCCAAACTCCCACCGCATTGGGGAAAAGTTTTGGTGATTGCCAGCAAGCCGCGGCAAAGGTGGATTGACAGCACTGAAAGTTCGCAATGGATCAAATTTTGAATTGGCGTCTGAAGTTCACCTTCTTGGCCCTGTGTGCAACCTTGGTCTCATGTGGAGGAGGTGGTGGCTCAACGGTTGTGCCCAGTGACACTGCAAGCACATCGCCTTCGGGCTCGGGTCCATCTGTGCCCAACCCAATGCCCCCCGATGCCGTCACCTCTGGCGCTTTCAGTGCAACCTGGGTCATGGGTTCACCCACAGCAGATGCCATCACTTTCAATGTGCACAGCGCAGATCAGCAGGGTGCTGTCTCCATTGAGTATGGAGCCAACAGCCTTCAATACGATCAACAAACAGGGCCTGTGCAGCTTCAAATGGACAAGCCGCTAGAGATGATGCTGACAAATTTGAAAGCGGGTACGCGGTATTTTTACCGCTTGCGATTTCAAGCCAGCAACAACAAGGAGGTGGTGGTCACGCCCGAATATGAATTTCAGACAGCCAAATCAGCGGGACAGGCCTTTGTTTTTGCCATCCAGGGTGATTCGCATCCCGAGCGTCTCAAAACACAATTTGACGCCGATTTGTACAAGCGAACATTGTTGCGCGCTGCAGCAGACAAACCTGATTTTTACATCTTGAGTGGTGACGACTTCAGCGTCGACACCCTCAACCCCGACACCATCACGTCAGCCCAAGTGCGCGAACGCTATACCTTGCAAAGACCCTATCTGAACCTGATTGGCCGTACCTCTCCCTTGTATTTGGTCAATGGCAATCACGAGCAGGCAGCACGTTATTTGTTGAATGGTACGCCCGACAATGTGGCGGTCTGGGCCCAAAATGCAAGGAATTCTCTTTATTCTCAACCTGCCCCCAACGCCTTTTACTCGGGTAATTTAGAGCAGATTCCGTTCATTGGCTTGTTGCGGAATTATTTCGCATGGACTTGGGGGGATGCACTTTTTGTGGTCATTGATCCCTACTGGGAGTCACCCGTTGCAGTCGACAATCAATTTGGTGGAACGAGCAAGCGCCAGAGCATGTGGGATGTGACCCATGGCGATGCCCAATACAACTGGCTGAAACGCACGCTTGAACAAAGCAAGGCCAAATTCAAATTTGTTTTTGCGCACCACGTCATGGGAACAGGGCGCGGGGGCATTGAGTTGGCCAAATTGTGGGAGTGGGGTGGTGCGAGCCAAAATGGGCAGTTGGACTTTGCTGTGCAACGGCCAACTTGGACCACGCCCATCCACCAACTCATGGCCGCCAACAAAGTCAGCATCTTCTTCCAAGGGCATGATCACATTTGGGTGCGGCAAAAACTTGATGGCGTGACCTACCAAACTTTGTCGCAGCCTGCAGACCCCAATTACACCCTATGGAATGCAGATGCTTACCTCACGGGCGATAAGTTTCCCAACACGGGCTACACGCGGGTGAGTGTGAGCCCCAATCAAGTCAAAGTTGATTACGTCAGAACTTACCTCCAAAAAGATGAAGGTCCCGGTAAGGTGCATGGCGAGGTCGCTTTTACCTACACTTTACCTTGAGGTGGTCTGATGGCATTCCAAACCTTGCGCTTGTGCATCTTGATTGTGGTGTCCGCCGTCTGTGCCAGTTGCGGGGGTGGCGGGGGAGCGACTGAAACAGCCAGTGTTGCAACACCCATCGCCACGCCCCCGGCAGTTCCAGATGCCACACAGGTCTTTGAAGGCAATATTTTGTTGGCAGCACCGACCGATACAAGCATCAAAATGCTCGTGCTGACACCACGCTCTGGCGCACTGAATGTGGCCTATCAATCCAATTTGGCGATGCAAGATATCCAGATGGCGGCTGGCATGGTCACCTCAAGCGTGCCCAAGGAAATTCAATTGACGGGTCTCAAACCCAACACGCGATACACCTACAAACTGACCCTGCAAACCAGCACGGGCAACTTGGTGTCGTCAACCTACAGCTTCAGTACAGCCAAACCC
>RFVJ01000234.1 GCA_009928125.1 Betaproteobacteria bacterium | reverse complement strand
GTATGAATTTTGTGACGAGCTGATGGAGTAGCTGCGGCGCACATCGTTGCCATCAATGGTAGCGCGCAAGGTTAAGAACTGGCCAGCTTTGAAATTGAAGCCACTGCGCAATGCATCAGGCACTTGTAAAGTGATGGCCACTGCACCTGCTGCTTCGGGCGTGATGTTGGAAACAGGCAGGTCGTGAAATTTGAAAGCGGTCATGGTGCGGTAATTTTCAAATCAATAAGGTTTGAAATAATCAAACGGCTCCATGCAATCAAGGCAGCGGTAAAGCGCTTTGCAAGCGGTGGAACCAAAGTGAGATGTTTCGGTGGTGTTGTGCGAATTGCATTGCGGGCAGGGCACAGCCAACTGTTCATGACGCCCAGGATTGCTGGCGCTGCGGGCAGCAAATTGAATGATGCTGGAGGCGCCAGAGCCATTTGCTTTGCCATTTTGTGTTTGGCAATCGTGGTCAGCGCCGCTGTGAGGCGGTGCAATGCCGTAAGCGCGCAATTTTTCTTTGGCCTCTGGTGTGATCCAGTCGGTGGTCCAAGCAGGCGCCAATTGAGTTTTGACCTTGCCCTTCAAGCCATGGGCTTGCAGCAAGTTGTGCACGTCATCTTCAATTTGTCCCATGGCCGGGCAGCCACTGTAAGTGGGCGTGATGACCACTTCCAATTGTTCTGTGCCATCTTGTGCAACAGCTGTGCGCACATCGCGCAAGATACCTAGCTCGCGCAAAGTGACAACCGGAATTTCTGGGTCGGTCAAAGACTCTAGCAACGCCCATGCTTTTTCAACTGCGCTTTGTGGAAGCGCAGTGCCTGCAGCGGTGGAGGCCATCGTCATGATGAGCTTAAGAGCTTTGAATTACCAAGTGGCGTTGGGATGCGCACGCGCCAAGCTTTGCATCTCGGCCAACATGAAACCCAAATGTTCAGAGTGAACGCTGTGTTTGCCAGTGGGCACAAAGCCGCCAGGCGCAGGGCGCTTGAGTGTGGCTTCAGCCAAAGCTTGATCCACAATTTGATTCCAATCGTTTTGCAAGCTGGCCATGTCTAAACCTGTGACTTTGGCAGCCTCTGTTTCGTAGTCGCTGCTTGTCCAGAACTCTTGCGTGTAGGGCATCAAGTGATTGACAGCAGCTTGTGCACGGCCATGCGATTCAGCGGTGCCATCGCCCATGCGCAGCAGCCAATCGCGCGAATGACGCAAGTGATAGCGCACTTCTTTGAGCGACTTGGCTGCAATGGCGGCCAATTGTTCGTGGGGAGCATGCTGCAATTTATCCCACACCAATACCATCAGTGCGCTGTACAAAAAGTTGCGAACCAAGGTGGTTGCAAAGTCGCGCTCGCTGGCAGATGTGCCTGCCAGTGGCGCGTGATGAGGCAGTTCTAACAGCGTGTAGTTTTTGAAATCGGGCACATCTCGAAAGAAAGCCAGGGTGTCTTCAGTGGCACCGTTGCCCATTTGCGCTGCGGCTTCTTGGTACAACAAACGCGCTTGACCCACCAAGTCCAAGCTGTTGTTGGACAAAGCAATGTCCTCTTCCAAGATGGGGCCGTGGCCACACCATTCGGCATTGCGTTGACCCAACACCAAAGCGTTGTCGGCCAAGTGCAGCCAATAGTCGATGGGCAATGTGGCGTTCAAAGTTGCTTGCGCCGCAGACATTACATGTGCCCCACTTCAGATGGAATTTCGTAGAAGGTAGGGTGACGGTAGACCTTGTCACTGGCGGGCTCAAAGAATTCCGATTTGTCGTTGGGTTCGCTGGCTGCAATCGACGAAGACTGCACCACCCAAATGCTCACACCTTCTTGACGACGCGTGTAAACATCACGCGCCATTTGCAAAGCGTGTTGTGAATCGGAGGCGTGCAAACTGCCGCAATGCTTGTGTTCCAAGCCTTGCTTGCTGCGCACAAAGACTTCCCACAGGGGCCACTCTTTGAGGGCTGCTGCACTAGCGTTGTTCTCGGTCGTTTTTTGATCGGCGCTCATGCAGCCTCCTTCAAATTCTTTTGTGCTTGACGGTGGGCTTGTTTGTTGGCGTGTGCCACAGCGGCATCGCGCACCCATTGGCCATCGTTCCAGGCCTTCACGCGCGCACCCAAACGCTCTTTGTTGCAAGGGCCATTGCCATTCACCGTGGCCCAGAATTCGTCCCAATCAATCTGACCGTAGTCGTGGTGTTGACGTTCCTCGTTCCACTTCAAATCGGGGTCGGGCAAGGTCACGCCCAACACTTTGGCTTGCGGTACGGTGGCGTCGACAAACTTTTGGCGCAGGTCATCGTTGCTGATGCGCTTGATGCCCCAGCGCATGCCTTGCACGCTGTTGGGGCTGTCGGCATCAGGTGGTCCAAACATGGCCAAGCATTTCCACCACCAACGATTGACCGCGTCTTGCACCATGGCCTTTTGTTCGGCGGTGCCTTGCATCATCACCAGCAAGGCTTCGTAGCCTTGGCGTTGGTGAAAACTTTCTTCCTTGCACACGCGAATCATGGCGCGTGCATAAGGGCCGTATGAGCAACGGCACAAAGGAATTTGGTTCATGATGGCTGCGCCATCGACCAACCAACCAATCACACCCACATCGGCCCAGGTGAGTGTGGGGTAGTTGAAGATCGAGCTGTACTTGGCTTTGCCGGTGTGCAATGCATCGAGCATTTGATCGCGGCTGGTGCCCAGTGTTTCGGCCGCGCTGTACAAATACAAACCATGCCCGCCTTCGTCTTGCACCTTGGCAATCAAAATGGCTTTGCGCTTGAGGCTGGGTGCGCGGCTGATCCAATTACCCTCGGGCAACATGCCCACAATTTCACTGTGTGCGTGCTGGCTAATTTGTCGCACCAAAGTTTTGCGATACGCATCGGGCATCCAATCGCGCGGCTCGACTTTGCCATCCGCATCGATGCGCGCATCGAATTGCGTTTGCAATGCCACTTCGGCCTCGGTCAAAGGTTTGGGCACTGACTTGAGTGCGGCGGTGGCTACAGAGCTGTTGGTGTCCGGTGCGTCCGGCACGTTGAAGGATTGCGTGTACATGGGCTTCTCCTCGCTTGGTAAGCGTGTTTGAAGCGAAGTATATCAATTAACCGACCGATCGGTCGGT
>RFVJ01000233.1 GCA_009928125.1 Betaproteobacteria bacterium | reverse complement strand
CATTGAACGTTTGGCACAGCCAGTGCGCCAGACCCATGTGATCGGGGTGCATGTGCGTGACCACCACGCGCAAAACAGGCAAACCCTTCATGGGGCCGGCCATCACTTGGCGCCAAGCTTCTTGCGTCGCAGGGTTGGTCACGCCGCAATCCACCACGGTCCAGCCGTGTCGAACGCCGGTGGGCGTTTCCTCGGCGTCAGCCAACAGCCACAAATTGATGTGGTCCAAGGCAAAGGGCAACGCCATGCGGATCCACCAAACGCCCTCTGCCACCTCCAAAGCTTGGCCCGATTCGGGGAGGGTGGTGCCCAAAGGAAAGCGCAAGGCTTTTTCGCCTGCCAGCAGATCGGCGGGCGGCACTTTGGGGGTTGAAGCAGCGGTTGGGGTCATGGCAAATCTGAGTTGGGGAAAATTCCCGTCGATAGATTGACGTTTACGTTAACGTCAATTACAGTGGAGGCATTGTAAGACGCACCCGTCGACCTCGTCTGTCGCCTGTGCGCAAGCAGGAAAGCAAGCACCATGGCAACACAATTTTCAATCAGCGACTTGGCCAAGGAATTTGACCTGACCACACGCGCCATTCGCTTTTACGAAGACATGGGCCTGCTAGAGCCCGAGCGCTCGGGCCCCGGCGGCCGCAACCGGGTTTATTCGTCGCGCGATCGCACCCGCCTCAAACTCACTTTGCGCGCCAAACGCCTGGGCTTGTCCCTCAACGAGGCCAAAGATCTGATTGACATGTACGACACCCCGCGCGACACGGGCCCTCAGCTGAAAAAGTTTTTGGTGGTGTTGGCCGAGCATCGCCAACAATTGGAATCGCAACTGGCCGATTTGCACGCCACGCTGGAAGAGGTGAAGACGCATGAAAAAGAAGCACGCACTTTGCTGGCCAAGGCCGATAAGTTGGTGCAGAAAAAAGGCGCTGCATGAGCCCGCATGATTTGAGCAGTCCCATGGCCCAGCGCGTTGCGGCCAGCATGGCACGCCAAGGCATGATGGTGCATTTGGACGCCAAGTTGCTGCGCGTTGAATCAGGCGAAGTGGAAATTGCATTGCCCTATGCCCCCAAGGTCACGCAGCAGCAAGGCGGTTTTCACGGTGGTGCCATGGGCGCACTGGCCGACATTGCGGGTGGCTATGCAGGTCTTACGGTGCTGCCTGAAGGCATGGAAGTGGTCACCGCCGAATACAAAATCAATTTTTTAAGCGCTCACCAAGAGGGTGAGCTGCGTGCAGTTGGCAAGGTGGTCAAAGGCGGTAAGCGAATCGTTGTGACCACAGCCGACGTTTTTCACATCGATGCACAAGGCAAAAAATCCTTGTGCGCTGTGATGCAACAAACCTTGGTGCCGGTTGCACAAACCTACTGAATGAATTGGGAGAGATGACGATGAACATGCCAGGCTTGAATTTTCAATTGGGCGAAGACATCGACGCGTTGCGCGATGCCGTGCGCGATTTTGCACAAGCCGAAATCGCACCGCGTGCGGCCGAAATCGATCGCACCGATCAGTTTCCCATGGACCTGTGGCGCAAGATGGGTGAGGTAGGTGTCTTGGGCATCACCGTGCCCGAAGCCTATGGTGGTGCCAACATGGGCTACTTGGCGCACATGATTGCCATGGAAGAAATTTCCCGCGCATCGGCCAGTGTGGGCTTGTCGTATGGCGCGCACAGCAATTTGTGTGTGAACCAAATCAAGCGCAACGGCACCGAAGCGCAAAAACAAAAATACTTGCCCAAGCTGATCAGCGGCGAGCACGTGGGTGCTTTGGCCATGAGTGAGCCAGGTGCGGGCTCTGACGTCATCAGCATGAAGCTCAAAGCCGAAGACAAAGGCGGCTACTACGTGCTCAACGGCAACAAGATGTGGATCACCAACGGCCCTGATGCCGACACCTTGGTGGTGTATGCCAAAACCGAACCCGAGATGGGCGCGCGCGGCGTGACCGCTTTCTTGATCGAGAAAAACATGAAGGGCTTCTCAATCGCCCAAAAGCTCGACAAATTGGGCATGCGCGGCAGCCACACAGGCGAGTTGGTGTTTCAAAATGTGGAAGTGCCCGCAGACAACATTTTGGGTGGCCTCAACATGGGTGCCAAAGTGTTGATGAGTGGTTTGGATTACGAGCGTGCTGTGTTGGCTGCGGGTCCTTTGGGCATCATGCAATCGGTGATGGACAACGTGATCCCCTACATCCACGATCGCAAGCAGTTTGGCCAAAGCATTGGTGAGTTCCAACTGATTCAAGGCAAAGTGGCCGACATGTACACCGTGTTGCAAGCGGGCCGTGCGTTTTGCTACACCGTGGGCAAAAACCTCGACATGCTGGGCACCGACCACGTGCGTCAAGTGCGCAAAGACTGCGCCAGTGTCATTTTGTGGTGCGCCGAAAAAGCCACCTGGATGGCTGGCGAAGGCGTGCAGATTTTTGGTGGCAACGGTTACATCAACGAATACCCCTTGGGCCGCCTGTGGCGCGATGCCAAGTTGTACGAAATTGGCGCCGGCACCAGCGAGATTCGCCGCATGCTGATCGGCCGAGAATTGTTTGCTGAAACTTGCTGAGAAAATGCTGGCATGACTTCCAAACACCTTTCTCACCTGTTTGACAACAACCGCATGTGGGCCGAGCGCATGGAGCGCGAGCAGCCTGGGTTTTTCAACCATTTGGCGCAGCAGCAGTCGCCCAAGTATTTGTGGATCGGATGCTCCGACAGCCGCGTGCCTGCCAACCAAATCACAGGCTTGGAACCCGGTGAGGTGTTTGTTCACCGCAACGTGGCCAATGTGGTGGTGCACTCTGATTTGAATGCCTTGTCGGTCATTCAATATGCGGTAGACGCGCTCAAAGTAGAGCACATCATGGTGGTGGGTCACTACGGTTGTGGTGGCGTCTTGGCTGCCACCCGCGGCACGCGCATTGGCCTGGCCGACAACTGGCTGCGCCATGTGCAAGATGTGCGCTTGCGTCATCGCCAACGCTTGAACCATTTGCCACAGCAACAACTGGAAGACGTCATGTGCGAGATGAACGTCATTGAGCAGGTGGGCAATGTGGCTCTGTCCAATGTGATGCAAGACGCTTGGGGCCGCGGCCAA
>RFVJ01000232.1 GCA_009928125.1 Betaproteobacteria bacterium | reverse complement strand
TACCGCGCCAACGAAAGCGATTTTCAAAAAATCAAACTTCGCCAGCGGGTGGCTGTCAACATGGAAGGCCGCAGTACCGCCACCACCATGATTGGCCAGCAAGTGGCGATGCCAGTGGCCATTGCGCCAACTGGCTTGACCGGCATGCAGCACGCCGATGGTGAAATCTTGGCTGCACGTGCCGCCAAAAAATTTGGCATTCCCTTCACGCTGTCGACCATGAGCATTTGCTCGATTGAAGATGTGTCCAAAGGCACCGACGGTCACCCCTTCTGGTTTCAGTTGTACGTCATGCGCGACCGCGATTTCATTGAGCGCTTGATTGAACGCGCACGCGCTGCCAATTGCTCTGCTTTGGTCATCACCTTGGATTTGCAGATCTTGGGTCAGCGTCACAAAGATTTGAAAAATGGTTTGTCCGCCCCACCCAAATTAACCCTGGCCAACATGATCAACATTGCCACCAAACCTCGCTGGGCTTTGGGCATGTTGGGTACACCTCGACGCGAGTTTGGCAACATCGTGGGCCACGTCAAAGGCGTTGAGAACATGGGCTCTTTGTCGGCATGGACTGCTCAGCAGTTTGACCCTCGCTTGAACTGGGGCGATGTGGAATGGATCAAAAAGCGCTGGGGCGGCAAAATCATTTTGAAGGGCATTCAAGACGTTGAAGATGCGCGCTTGGCCGTTGAAAGCGGCGCCGATGCCATGATTGTGAGCAACCACGGCGGCCGCCAACTCGACGGCGCCCAAAGCAGCATTGAAGCCCTGCCCGCCATTGTGGATGCCGTGGGCAAGCAAATTGAAGTGCACATGGACGGCGGCATTCGCAGCGGTCAAGATGTACTGAAGGCGCGCGCATTGGGTGCACAAGGCACCTACATTGGCCGCGCATTTTTGTACGGCCTGGGCGCCATGGGCCAACCGGGTGTTGAGAAAGCCCTGCAAATCATTCACAACGAACTCGATTTGACCATGGCCTTTTGCGGTCGCACGCAGATGGACACCGTCGACAAGAGTATCTTGTTGCCAGGCACTTTTCCCCAGTAAAACGCGCCACCCTGCTTTGAGTTTGTGACCGACCCCAAAGCACCTGCATCGCCCCTGAAGCGGCGCATTGCCCACCTCGACATGGACGCGTTTTACGCGTCAGTCGAATTGCTGCGTTACCCACAACTCAAAGGCTTGCCGGTGGTGATTGGCGGCGGCAGGCGCAAGGAAGATGACTTGCTAGGGCGCCTGCGGGCAGCGCATCCAGACTACGAATGGTCAGCCGACAACTTGTCTGAGATTCCTCTGGATTTTTTCCCACGCATCGAAGGCTACACAGGCCGAGGCGTGATCACCACGGCCACTTATGCCGCTCGGCAATTTGGCATCGGCTCGGCCATGGGTCTCATGAAGGCCGCCAAGCTGTGCCCGCAGGCCATTTTGCTGCCCGTGGACTTTGACCAATACCGGCACTACTCTAGAGTCTTCAAGGGCATCATCACCGACATCGCGCCCCTGATGGAGGACCGCGGTGTGGACGAGGTCTACATCGATTTCACCGACGTGCCAGGGGGGCAACGCGAAGGCGGCCGAGTTTTGGCGCGCCTCATTCAAAAATGCATTTTTGAAGCCACAGGACTGACCTGCTCGTTCAAAAATGCATTTTTGAAGCCACAGGACTGACTTGCTCGGTGGGCGTTGCGCCCAACAAACTGATTGCCAAAATGGCCAGTGAGTTCAACAAACCCAACGGCATCTCCATTGTTCACGAAGAAGACTTGCAAACGGCCATTTGGCCGCTCAGTTGCCGCAAGATCAACGGTGTGGGCCCCAAAGCCGATGAAAAACTCAAACAGCACGGCATTGAAACGATTGGCCAATTGGCCGCTTGTGAATTGCCTTGGTTGCAAATGCACTTTGGCAAAGTCTATGGCGCCTGGCTGCATGAAGCCGCATGGGGGCGAGACAACCGCCCCATCAGCACCGAAAGCGAGCCTGTCAGCATCAGCCGTGAAACCACCTTTGAAACCGACCTGCATGCCGTGCGCGACAAAGAAGAACTGGGCAAAGTGTTCACGCGTCTGTGCCAACAGTTGGCGGCCGATTTAAAGCGCAAAGGCTATGACGGCAAAACCATCGGCATCAAGCTGCGCTACGACAACTTCAAAAGCGTGACGCGAGATCAAACCCTCACCTTCTACACCCAAGATGCCGCAGAAATTCGCAAGTTTGCGGGGCTGTGCTTAAAGCGCGTCGACCTCACCCGCAAACTTCGGCTGCTGGGCGTCCGCGTCGGGTCCTTGGTCAAACACGGGACAGTTCCTGAGAACAACGCAAGCTACAGTTCGCAAAACCCCACTCACCCTGCTCTGCACGAGGCCACCCCAGATGGACAAACTCAATTGCTTTTCTTTGACGATGAATGACCACGTTGCGCATTTGGTGCTGAACAAGCCCGAATCGCTCAACACCATGCATCCCACGTTTTGGCGCGAACTTGATACCGTGCTGCACCAATTGAACAACGAAGGCCAAGCCAGAGCCTTGGTCATTTCCAGTACCGGCAAACATTTTTCGGCGGGCATGGCCTTAGAAACATTTTCAGGCGCCATCTCCATGGATGCCGACAGTCCTGAAGGCCGAGCCGCCATTTATGACTCGCTCACCGACATGCAATCGACCTTCACCTTGTTGGAAAGCATGCGAATTCCCGTCATTGCAGCCATTCATGGCGGCTGCATTGGCGGCGCTGTCGACATGGTCACAGCGTGCTGCATTCGCTATGCCACCCAAGATGCGTTTTTCTGCATTCAAGAAATCAACATTGGCATGGTGGCCGATGTGGGTACGCTGCAGCGCTTGCCCAAATTGTTGCCCATGGGCTTGGTCAAAGAGTTGGCCTATACCGGTCGCAGGTTAAGCGCGGCCAATGCCCTGAACCACGGCTTGGTGACGCAAGTGTTCGACACGCAAGAAGCCATGGTGGCAGGCGCCTTGGCCTGCGCTAAAGAGATGGCCAACAAACCACCTGTGGCCATTTGGGGCACCAAGCAAGCCCTCAACTACGCACGCGATCACAGTGTGGAAGACAGCCTGCGACAAATGGGTTGGCTGCAAGGCG
>RFVJ01000231.1 GCA_009928125.1 Betaproteobacteria bacterium | reverse complement strand
CTCACACGCTTTGAGTACACCTACATGCAAATTGAACGCGAGTTCTTGGTCAATGTCAGTGGCTCCAAAAAAGTGATGTCGGTGCAAATTGCCGTCATGACACATTACGACGATCGGGTGTTTGAAAACGTGAAGAAGCACGACTTTGCCATTCGCTCAGCTGTGATGGACGTGATGCGCCTGACCACCGATGCAGACCTGGTTAAACCTGAGTTCCGCAAAGAGTTGGCCGCCAAAATTCGCGATGCCATCAACACCTTGTTGGAAAAATACGAAGACTTCGGTGGCATTGAAGAAGTTCACTTCACCAACTTCATCGTGCAATAAGTTGCGACAGCATCGCTCGCATCAACTTGTATTGGTTTAGAGTTTCATGGCCACTTCTTTGTTAACACCTGACGAACTTTCTGCCTTGGCAGAAGGCGTGATGGACGGTTCGATTCCAGTCGACACTGGCTTCAACACCACCGCACGGGTGAAGAAACACGACCTGGCCAGCGAAGACAGCAGCTTGGGGGTGAACATCACCTCGATCGACATGATCAACGAGCGCTTCATTCGCACCTTTCGTTTGGGCTTGGTCGAGATGCTGCGCACCAGCCCCAAGGTGAACCCCAACCAAGTTGAAATCGTTCGCTTTGGCGACTACCTCAAAAGCTTGAAAGCGCCTTTGTCGGTCAATGTGGTTCGCATGAACCCCTTGCGCGGCAACTCGATCGTGGTGATCGACCCCACGGTGGTGTTCAGCTCTCTCGACAGTTTCTTTGGCGGTTTTGGCAAAGGCGTCGGCAACTTGCCACCTGGCCTCACTCAAAGATGCATGGTCGGCCGTTTTGCCCGTTGACTTTGAATTGGTCAGTTCCGAAATCAATCCTCAATTTGCGCAAATCGCTGACGAAAATGATTTGGTCATTCTCAACCGTTTCGAAGCTGAAGGTGGCCATGATGCACAAGGCTTCATTGATTTGGTTTATCCCTATGCTTCGTTGAAACCAATTCGTGAATTGCTACGCAGTCGCGTTCAATCAGGCGATGGCAATGATGAATCTGACAAACAATGGCGCATCGATCTAGAGGATGCGGTCGACGATGCGAGCCTTGAGGCACGTGTCATCATGGGCACCATCGATTCGTCTTTTGGCGAAATCGAAGCCATGAAAGAGGGCGATGTGCTCTTTTTCAAAAAACCAGAGTTGGCCAGACTGATGGTCAATGGCCTGCCTGCGTTTGATGTACAGGTTGGCAGCATTGGCGCTCAAACTGCCGTTCAAATCGAACGTGCTTGTATTCCCGGTATGCAATAAATTTTCAGGATCGCATCATGACTGACATCAACCCAGACACCGCAATTGCCAACGAAGCAACCCAGCGTCAAATCAATCCTGAAGTTCTTCAAAACATCAGTGTCACGCTTTCCATCGAAGTGGGTCGCGCTCAAATTAAAATCAGAGATTTGATGCGTTTGACGCAAGGTAGCGTGGTTGAATTAGATCGCATTGCTGGTGAACCCCTAGACCTTTTGGTCAACAACACGGTTGTGGCACAAGGTGAAATTGTGTTGGTCAACGACCGTTATGGCGTTCGTCTGACGCGTGTTGCGCCAGCATCTGAGCGCATGAAAAACTTATAAACTTTTACGCATTGACAAAGGCACCCCATGGCACCCGGTTTCGCAGGCGCAGACCTGTTTCGCATGATCGGAAGTTTTGTCTTGGTTTTGGCCATCATGGGCGCATTGCTGTGGACCCTGAAAAAACTTCAACATCGCATGACACAGACCCAATCAGGAAGACGCCTGCAAATTGTAGAGTCTCTGAGCGTTGGAACACGCCAAAAGATCGCCTTGTTGCGGGTTGGATCGCACGAGGTCTTGGTGGGCATCACGGCAACACAAATTAACCCGCTGGCGCATTGGCCCGAAGGCGCTGGTTTGCCCTCCACCGCCTTACAAGCTGAGTTGACAGAACTCAGCGATAGTTTGACTGTCACTGGAGGGTCGCATGCTGCGTAATCTATTCAAGCGGCCCTTTATCTTGGCCATCTCCGTGTTGGCAATCATGGTGTGGGTGTTGCCAGCATCCGCTTTGGCACAAGGCATCCCCATGATCAACGTGACGGGCGGACCTAAGGGTCAGCAACAATACAGCTTGTCGCTGCAGTTGCTGGCTTTGATGACTTCGCTGACATTGCTGCCATCATTTCTGCTCATGATGACAGCATTTGTCAGGGTCATCATCGTTTTATCGATCTTGCGTCAAGCCCTGGGTACGGGCCAAACGCCGCCCAACACAGTCTTGGTTGGATTGGCTTTGTTCCTGACATTGTTCATCATGTCCCCCGTGTTGAACGACGTCTACAACAACGCTTTGGTGCCTTACATGCAAAAAGGCATGGCATTTGACAAAGCATTGGCCGCAGCAGAAGAACCTCTGCGCAACTTCATGCTGAAGCAAACGCGGGAAGATGACATTGGTTTGTTCATGCAAATGGCCAACAAGGGCGAGCCCGCCAGTGCCGACTCAGTGCCATTTTCTACCTTGGTGCCCGCCTTCATTACTTCAGAGTTGAAAAGCGCATTCACCATTGGATTTTTAATTTACATCCCTTTCGTGGTCATTGACCTCATCGTTGCAAGCGTACTCATGTCGATGGGCATGATGATGTTGTCGCCCATGATGATTTCCATGCCATTCAAGCTGATGTTGTTTGTTTTGGTCGATGGTTGGAGCTTGATCTTAGGGTCATTGGCAGCCAGCTTTGCCACTTGAACAAGGAGACCATGCATGGACACCGCCGCCGTTGTTGACTTGGGACGTCAAGCCCTTTGGATGACTGTCTTAATTTCTGCCCCCTTGTTGGGCGTGGCACTTTTCGTGGGCCTCGTCATTGGCATTTTGCAAGCTGCCACCTCCATCAATGAGGCGACTCTCAGTTTCATTCCAAAGTTAGCGGCATTGGCCATCACTTTGGCGGTTGTTGGTGGTTGGCAACTCACAACTTTGGTTGACTACACCCGCAGCATTTTTCAACGCATACCTGGGCTCTTTACCTGATGGACATCGCTGTCACAGAACTCATGGCAAGATTCTATGCACTCATCTGGCCGATGTTGCGTATATC
>RFVJ01000024.1 GCA_009928125.1 Betaproteobacteria bacterium | reverse complement strand
ATGCAGTGGCCATGGCTGCGATGCATGCAACTTTCTGCTTCAAAGAAATCTTGCAGTTTGAGTGTGCCAGCGCGAACTTGCTCACTCATGCTCCACAAGCCCGTGCCGGACCCCAATTCTTGACCGCGCCATTTGCCATTCAACATGGGGCCACCCGAAACGCCGATGGTGGGCAAGTCCACACTGGAGGCGCCCATCAGCAAAGAAGGCGTCGTTTTGTCGCAACCCATCAACAACACCACGCCGTCGACGGGATTGCCGCGAATGCTTTCTTCCACGTCCATGGAGGCCAAGTTGCGATACAGCATGGCAGTGGGTCGCAGCAAAGTTTCGCCCAACGACATCACAGGAAATTCTAGGCAAAGCCGTCTCGGTCTTGACGGCCAAACCATTGTTGGCTGCGCAGGTCTTCGGGTTTTTTCTTGGGGCTGTGTGTCATGGCTTGGATGCTTTGAAAAAGTGGGTTGCAATTTGAAATATTATCGTATGATGATAAGGTAAATGCATTGATTTGTGCAAACAACGGCACTCGTGCAAACCCTCAAACCTGATGACCTTTACAGGGTCTGTCCTTTTGTGTTTTGGAGCATTCACCATGAGCATTCACCATCCTGAAATTGTTGTCACCTCTCGCATACCGCCTTTTTTGACCACCGGCTTGCAAGAAAACTTTGTGGTTCACGAACGTGACCACATTCGTGATCGCCAAGTCTTTGGCAGGGTCCGAGCTCTGGTGGGGGGTGGCGAGTCCAAAATCGATGCCGCCTACATGGCCTTGTTTCCAGCGCTCGAAATGATTTCGGTGTGCGGCGTAGGTTATGACGGGGTTGATGTGGTCGCTGCCAAAAAGCGCGGCATCATGGTGACGCACACCCCTGACGTGCTCAACGACGATGTCGCCGATTTGGCCTTGGGTTTGCTGCTGTCTGTCGCACGCAAAATCCCTGCCGCCGATCGCTTCACGCGCAATGCAGATTGGTTGGATGGGCCTTTTCAATTGACACGCAAATTGACCGGCGCCAAATTGGGCATCGTGGGCATGGGTCGCATTGGCCAAGCCATTGCCAAACGCGCAGCCGCTTTCGACATGGACATCAGCTATCACACACGCAACCCGCGCGCCGATGTTGCCTACAAGTATGTGGCCAATCTCGTGGATTTGGCCTCACAGGTGGACTATTTGCTTGCGATCACCCCTGGCGGTGCTGGCACCAAAAATTTGATCAACGCAGAAGTATTGAAGGCCCTGGGTCCGCAAGGCTTCTTGGTCAATGTGGCCCGAGGTTCTGTGGTGGATCAAACGGCCTTGATTGAGGCCCTGCAAAAGAAAGCCATCGCAGGCGCAGGTCTGGATGTGTATGTGGATGAACCCAATGTACCTGCCGAACTTCGAAAACTCGACAACGTGGTGCTCACGCCGCACATTGCCAGTGGCACGGTCGAAACGCGCAAAGCCATGTCGGCTTTGGCGCTGGCCAATTTGGCAGCCCACTTTGCGGGTGAGCCCGTTAAAACGCCTGTACCGGAGTGCCGTACTTGATCAAAAACGTCCACGGCAATACCGTCGATTTTTTAGGTGAAGCCATCGTTGCGGGCAGGTACCCTGTCGGTGGCAGTTTGCCGCCCGAGCCAGTGCTGTGCGAGCAATTAGGCGTGAGCCGAACGGTCATTCGCGAGTCAGTGAAGTCATTGGTGGCCAAGGGCTTGATCTTGACTGGCCCCAAAGTGGGCACGCGGGTCTTGGCGGCGGAGCATTGGAATTGGTTTGACACCGATGTGATCGCTTGGCAAGCCAAAGCCGGACTCACGCCAGAATTTTTGCGAGATTTGCAGGAACTGCGCCGGGTTGTTGAGCCGGCCGCTGTGCGTTTGGCTGCAGAGCGCGCAACGCCCGCCGACATCGAAGGCGTTTCAGCAGCCTACGAGGGCATGAAGAGGGCCATCGAAGAGGGGGGTGATTACGTCTCGCACGACATGCACTTTCACACAGGCATGTTGGTGGCATCGCACAATCGCATGATTGTTCAAATGAGCAAAGCCTTGGGCGCCTTGTTGCGCACCAGTTTTGAAATTTCTACCACACGCAAAGACGCGCCGAGAGCAGCCTTGCCTTTGCACAAAGCCGTTCTGGATGCGGTGGTTGCCAAAAACCCTGACAAGGCCGAAAAGGCCATTCGTGTGTTGATTGAGGGTGCGCGACAAGACATGGAGCATGTTCTCACCACGCGACGTAAACTTCCCAGCTTGTCAGGTCCTGCCAAACCGATCAAAGCGCCCTGAAGCAACATCCAACCGCCTACTGCACATGACACATTTCACCAAAGTCATTTTGTTCACCGACACCGATGGCAAAGCCCGCTTCAAAGAAGAAACTTTGCCCATGGGCGAGGGCACCCCGCAAAGTCAATTGACCGAAATTTTTTCGGCCGAAGGCTATCAATTGCGCTACAGCCCTGTTGGTTTCAGAAGTCAATTTCACGTGACGGGCAAACCTCAGTGGGTGTTTATCTTGTCGGGTCAAATGGAAATTGGTTTGCAAGATGGCAGCTCGCGTGTTTTCTCTGCAGGGGATCATTTCTATTCTGCAGACACATTGCCCGAGGGGGCAACGTTTGACCCTGCCGTCCATGGGCATTGGAGTCGGCAGGTGGGGGATGTGCCCTTGCGAACCCTGTTTCTCAAAGATTAGACTTCGCGCATCCGACTCAACCAGAAGTTGATTTGTTGGCCCCTTGAACCCTCAGGAGAAGTGAATGGCCAAACAGTACCTTGCACAAAATGACCAAGGCCAAACCTTGGCTTACACGGACCGCAAGAAGTTCTGGTGGCTTTTGTCCTTGCTCTATCCTGTCTTGCCAATGGTGGGCATTGCCTTGTGTGCCTTGACTGGCTACACAGTGGCGTTGGCGCTGCCCATTTTGTTAAGCCACTTGGGCATGCCTCTGCTTGACGCTGTGTTGGGAGAGGATGTCAACAATCCGCCCGAAGCGGTGGTGCCTGCACTCGATCAAGATCGGTATTACCGCTGGCTCACGTGGGTCACTGTGCCTTTGCATTTTTTGACGCTGTTGGTTGCTGCTTGGTGGGTGGGTACGCAAGACTTGTCATGGGGTGCTGTCTTGTTGCTGGCTTATGTGGCGGGCATGCATTCAGGCCTAGGCTTGAACACTGGCCACGAACTGGGACACAAACACACGACCACGGAACAATGGTTGGCGCGCTGGGTGCTGGCTGTGCCTGTGTATGGTCACTTTACGGTGGAACACGGGCAGGGCCATCACCGTTGGGTGGCCACCCCTGAAGATCACGCCAGTGCCCGCATGGGTGAGAGCATTTACCGTTTTGCGTTGCGTGAATTGCCTGGCGGTATTCGGCGTGCTTGGCAAATTGAATCAGCACGCCTGAACCAAGCAGGTCAAGCTGTGTGGAGCTGGCACAACACCCTGCTGCAGTCTTATGCGATTGCCGTCACTTTGCAATCGGGGTTGGTGTTTGCATTCGGTTGGGTGATGCTGCCATTTTTGATGGTGCACAACATCGTTGCGTGGTGGCAATTGACCTCTGCCAACTATGTGGAGCATTACGGCTTGCTGCGTGACAAACTGCCCAGTGGCAAGTACGAAACACCCAAGCCCCATCACTCATGGAATGCCAACCATGTGGCATCTAATTTGGCCTTGTTTCATTTGCAACGCCATTCTGATCACCACGCCTTTCCTTCCAGGCGCTACCAATCACTTCGCAATTTTGAAAACCTGCCGCAACTGCCAAGTGGTTACTTTGGCATGTTTCCTTTGGCCTACATTCCACCACTGTGGTTCAAAGTAATGAACCCGCGTTTGTTGGCCTTGCCACATGTCCAAGGTGACCTGCGCAAAATCAACATCGATCCATCGAAGCGGGAGGCGCTTCTGCGGCACGACGCAACAGCCAGTCGCTCTTGATGGCCGTCAGGATTTGGGGCGGTAAATTTTGAACAACTGATCGGGCCCAATGCTGAAGTAGTCGGCAGGCCCACCGCCACGCATCACGTGTTGTGCGTTGGCCGTGTCGTAAATGCCATCGCGGATCAAGCGCTCTTCGATGTGAACGCCAATCACTTCACCAAACACCATCCAAGTCTCGATGGCATCGCCTTGTAGATTTTTCATCTGCAAGATCTGCGTGCACTTGCATTCAAAGCTCACGGGGCTTTGCGCCACACGAGGCACCTTGATCAAACGAGATGGCGCTGTGGAGAGACCCGCGATCTCAAATTCATTGACCTCTGGCGCCACGGCTTTGCAAGTTTGGTTCATGGCTTCGACTTGGGGTTGGGTGACCAAATTCCAAACAAATTCACCTGTGGCTTCAATGTTGTTGAGTGAGTCTTTTCGGCCAATGCTCGAGAAGCCAATCAGAGGTGGGACGTAATTGAAGGCATTGAAAAAACTGTAGGGTGCTAAATTCAAGATGCCATCCGCACTTTGCGAGGAGATCCAGCCGATAGGGCGGGGACCCACAATGGCATTGAACGGATCGTGTTGAAAGGGATGGCCGAGGCGAGGCTCGTAAAAATGTGTCATGGCGGTATGTTAGGAAGCGTTTTTGATGCGCTTGGCTTGGTTGGTAATTTCTGTGCGTGTTGCCTCTGACAAGCGATTCAAATTTTTCAATTGCATCAGCATGCGAGGATTTTTGGCCAGAACATCCACATGCCTGTTCAGGTAATCCCAATACAGTGTGGTGAAGGGGCAAGCTGTTTCACCTGTGGCCAATGCGGGATTGAACTGGCAAGCTTTGCAGTGGTTGCTCATGCGGTCGATGTATTTGCCACTCGCCACATAGGGCTTGCTGGCCATCACGCCACCATCCGCAAATTGGCTCATGCCCAAGGTGTTGGGCAGCTCCACCCATTCCACGGCATCCACATAGACGCTCAAATACCATTCATGAACTTCTTTGGGGGCCACGCCCAGCAGCAGCGCGTAAAGGCCTGTGACCATCAAACGCTGAATGTGGTGGGCATAACCGTGCGCCAAAGTTTGCTGGAGGGCATCGCGCATGCAAGCCATGTCAGTTTTGCCAGTCCAATAAAACGCGGGCAGTTTGGCGGAAGCCAGCATGTCGTTGCGTTCCAAGTAAGCCGGCATCAGAGTCCAGTAGATGCCACGGACATACTCTCGCCAACCCAAAACTTGCCGAATGAAACCTTCGGCAGCGGGCAAGGGCACCAGACCTTGTTGGTAGGCCTTTTCGGCCGCGTCAACAACTTCTCGTGGGTTGAGAAGTTTCAAATTCAGTGCACTGGAAATGTGGGAGTGGTACAGCCAAACTTCACCCTCCCACATCGCGTCTTGGTACAAGCCGAAAAAGGGCAGGCGGTTTTGGATGAAACTGTCCAAGGCTTGCAATGCTTGATTTCGTGTCACGGGCCAGCCAAAGCTGTTGAGCTCCCCCGGGTTGTGGCGCAATTGGTCTTTGACCAAAGCCATCACGTCCAACGTGATCTCGTCGGGTTCAAATCTCAGAGGGGGTGGGAGCTTGCCGGGCCCTTGTTTGCCAAAACTGCCGCGGTTCTCTTCGTCAAAATTCCATTGACCACCAACAGGCTTTTTGCCATCCATCAAGACGCCTGTTTTTTGACGCAACTCGCGATAGAAAAACTCTTGACGCAATTGCTTGCGACCTTTGGCGTGCTCAGCGAACTCACGGACTGTGCTGAAGAAGTGCGTATCGTCTCTGATCTCAAGGGTCAGGCTGTGTTGCTTCGCCACGGCGCGTAAACTTTGCAAGACACGCCACTCACCAGGTGCGGTGACCACCAATTTCTGAGGCTGGTGCAATTGAATGGCTTTTTCAAGTTCACCAGCCAAAGTGCCCGTGTTGTTGGGATCGTTCAAGCGTGAGTAAACGACGGGCCAGCTTTGGTCCTTCAAGCTTTGCGCAAAATGCCGCATGGCACTTAGAAACAGCGTGCTGCGTTGCTTGGATGAGGGGACATGCGTCGACTCCGCCATCACCTCTGCCATCCAAATGGCATCGAGCTTGGGATCAAAATCGGCCAATGCAGAAGCGTCCAGGTTCAATTGATCGCCAAGGATCAAAACCAGATGTCTGTATGACTTAGCCATGCTTTGCTGCTTGTGTGTGGTTGGATTTGTTTTTGCGACAAGCCTCTGAGCAATACAACACGTGATCCCAGTTTTTAGCCCAGGCCTTGCGCCAGGTCATGTCGCGACCGCACACTGCACAAGCTTTGCTGGGTAGGCTTTGTTTATTGCCCTTGAACCTTGTCTTCATGTGGCATGGACCTTGAACAGCAAAAGCGAACGGGATGGGATCAATCCGCCTTGGCGCCAGAGCTTTTGACAACGGCTGCCCATTTGGGGACTTCGGCTTTTAAAAAGCTGCCAAACTCGGCCACTGTGTTGGGGGTGCTTGCCATGCCCAGTTGGGCGAAGCGATCGACAACTTCTGAAGAAGCCATGGCGCGATTGATGGCGGCATTGAGTTTGTTGATCACTTCTGGCGGCGTTCCTGCAGGCGCAAAAAATCCGAACCAAGTGTAGTCATCAAATTCTTTGTATCCCAACTCTGTGATGGACGGCACGTCGGGAAGCAAGGGTGAACGCGTGGCGCTGGTCACGGCAATGGCCTTTAACTTACCGGCCTTGATCATGGGCACAGCAGGCGGCATGGAGGTTGAAGCAATTTGAGTGTGTCCCGCAACCACGGCATTGATGGCGGCGGCAGGTTGGTAGGGGACGTGAACGATGTCAATTTTGGCAGCCGTTTTCAAGCGTTCCATCGACAGGTGTGTGGTCGTTCCGATGCCCGAGGATGCATAGTTCAATGGGGTCTTTTTTGCAGCCTCAACCAACTCCGTTAAATTCTTGATGTCGACCGTGGGATTCACCGTGAAATTCGACGATGAAATTTCCACCTGTCAATTCATTTAATTTTTGCGTCAATGTTCGCGCCACAATGTCAGTGGAAGCGCCCGGCGCAAATGCGACGACCAGGCTGACAGGTTTTGCTTTGGGCCATTCGCTTTGTGCCCAGCTTGTGATTTGCATGCAGGCCATAAGGCTGCAGCCTAAAACGGCTTTCAAAAACGTTGTCATGGTTGTCTCCTAAAGAGGGTGAGAGTTTCAGACGGAACTTGCATTGACCAAACAAAAATCAAACGAGACTTCTTTGAAGGGCGTTGTCAAACCAAAACGTTTTGCAACTTCGGCATCATGGCACTGCTGGACGTCCACAATCAGGCCTGGCCGAACCCCAAAAACGGTGTCATCGTCAAGGTAGTCAGAGCCAGCAGGAAACAGTTCGGTGACCAAGCCGACATAGCCCGGCGCGCTGACAATGATGTGAAAATGGGCGGGCCGCCAAATGTTTCGATTGCTGGCCGCCAGCAAAGCACCCACGGGGCCATCCGTGGGGACCGTGTAGGGATGGGGGCGAATGGTGAGTAAATTGAATTCACCATTGGCATTGCAATTGATTTTGCATCGCAAATTTTGAGGGTCTTGTTCGGCATCTTGCGCCGGGTACAAACCGTTGTCTGCGTTTTGCCAAAAATCAATTTGTGCGTTGGCAATCGGTTGATGGTGAACATCCAAAACGCGTCCTTTCAGCCACACGCGTTCTCCTGCTTGACCTTGGGTTAAATCGCAGCCGTTGGGCTTGACATGCGAATCGAGGTTGTGAAAGGGCCCCAGAACGCTGCTGGGCGTGCCGCCGGGTGGTTGAGACACCACATCCACCATGGACGAAATGCCCATGATGTCTGAGAGCAAGCTGAATTCGTTGCGCTCGTCCGTGGTGATTTGGGCTGCAGCTGTTAAGAACGCCAAGCCTTTCAACCATTCTGCTTTGGTCAAATGTGACTCGGCCACAAACGCATGCAAGTGCTTGACCAAAAGTCCCATGACTTCTGCCATGCGGGGGTCTGTGGCATTGGCAAAACTTTTGATCGCGTCTTGCGTGACTTGGAAGTTTGACAAATGATGCTGGTTGACCGACATGTTGACATCCTGAATGGGGGCCCCGGCAGGACCTTCAGGCACATGATACAAGCAAGCCATGGTTGCCCTTTGCGCAGGGTCTTGGTGGGGCTATTCAGGCGCGGATGGGCAGACTTGCGCCCGTCAACTTCATAATCCCAGAATCAGCGATCAACCCTCGAACCCTTCGCAGCATGTCCAAATTCATTGCATCTTCGACGCCCTTGAGCCCCGGAGACATCTCCGCGGTCATTCAAATGGCTTGGGAAGATCGAACCACGTTTGAAACGATTTTTGAAAGAACCGGCGTGACAGAAACTGGCGTGATCAAAATCATGCGCGCCGAACTCTCGGCCAGCTCATTCAAAATGTGGCGCACCAGAATGCGGGGCAGGGTGACCAAGCACCGCCAATTGCGAAGCACTGAAATGAAGTTCGATGACCGGGCCATTGCCGATCACCGAAGGGCCAACTGCTGACGCTGTCTTGCTGATCAGCGTCCGAACGAGCGACCACCGCCGCCGCCATACCCGCCACCGCCGCCAGAGCGGCCACCGCGACCGCCGCCAAATCCACCACCGCCGCCCCCATGGCGACGTGGGCCACCACGGCCACCGCCTGCCAAGCTGTCGATGCTGGTGCGGGTTGGGTCGGGTTGCCCACCGCCACCGCCGCTGTTGCGACGAGGTGCGCCTTGACGCGCAAATTGGTTGGTCATCAGAGGGTCGATGTGACGCGGCAATTCGTCGCCACGGGGGCCACGGTCATTGCGACGGTCATTGTGGCGATCATTGCGCTCGTTGAAACGATCGGAAGGGGCGCCATCCAAACTTCTGTCGGGGCGATCTTGGCGATCACCACGTGGGCCTTGCGAGGGACCTCCCCGACGTGATGGGGGAGGGCCATTGCGCGTGCGACCTGCCGCACCTTCGGGACGCGCGTTGCCACCGCCCTGGCCACCCGAGCGACCGCCACGACCACCTTCCCCTGCAGCGCCTTTGGATTCACGAATGCGCTGCATCATGTCGGCGCGCGCAGCTTTGGCTGCGGCTTGCATCACATCACGGCTGGGTGGGCGACCCGCGCCGCCCCACAAAGTCTGGCGACCCATGGCAATCGGTTCGGCCTTCTCGCCTGGCTCGGGTCCAAAACCTTCGAGCACTTGAACCGGTATTTCTTGCTTGGTGAAGCGTTCGATTTCCATCATGAAACCTTCTTCGTCCAAACACACCAAACTCACCGCCTCACCGCTGGCGCCCGCCCGGCCGGTACGGCCAATGCGGTGCACATAGTCTTCAGAGACATTGGGAATCTCGTAATTCACCACGTGGGGCAAGTCTTCAATGTCAATGCCGCGGGCCGCGATGTCGGTGGCCACCAGGGCACGAATGTCACCGCTCTTGAAACCTGCCAATGCTTGTGTGCGCGCCGTCTGACTTTTGTTGCCGTGCAAGGCCATGGCTTTGATGCCATTCTTGGTCAAATAGTCGGCCACATTGTTGGCGCCAAATTTGGTGCGGGTGAACACCAACACTTGACTCCAATTGTGTTGGTTGATGATGTGCACCAGCACTTCTTTTTTCTTACCGCGGCCCACAGGGTGGATCACTTGAGAAATGCGTTGCACCGTGGTGTTGCTGGGGGTGACTTGAATGCTTTGAGGATTCTTCAAAAGCGTGGCGGCCAAGTCGCGAATTTCATCGCTGAACGTGGCCGAGAACAACAGGCTTTGTTTGTCTTTGGGCACCAAGGCCAAGACTTTTTTCACGTCATGGATGAAGCCCATGTCGAGCATGCGGTCGGCTTCGTCCAAGATCAAAATTTCAATGCTGGACAAATCGAGCAGGCCCTGGCCTTGCAAGTCGAGCAATCGTCCGGGGGTGGCAACCAACACGTCAACACCGCGCTTGACGCGATCAACTTGGGGCTTCATGCCCACGCCACCAAACACCACGGTGGATTGCAGGCTGAGGTATTTGCCGTAGTCTTTGACCGACTCCTCTACTTGGGCTGCCAATTCGCGGGTGGGTGTCAGCACCAATGCCCGAATGGCTTTGCCGCCAAATTTGTTGCGCCCCGCTTCTGACAAACTCAGTTTGTGCAGGATGGGCAGTGTGAATGCCGCTGTTTTGCCTGTACCGGTCTGGGCGCCGGCCAAGAGGTCATGCCCCGCCAAGACGATGGGAATCGCTTGTGCCTGAATGGGTGTGGGTGTGTCATAGCCTTGCTCTTGCACGGCTTGCAGAATGGCCGGAGCCAAATTCAATTCTTCAAATGTCATGATGGCGCGCCTAAAGCGGCGCATGGCATCGGTTTGTCAGGCTGTTGGGAAACAGCCGCCAGTCAAAGACCGATGGGATTCACAGGTGGGCATGGAAACCACAGGCGATGGCCTGGGTCAGACCCCAGCAGAAGTGCTGATGTTGCGGCAACTGGAGGCGGCAACAGGCAGATTGTCGCATGAAACGAGCGCTCTCAAAATGAATTCAAAAGAATGAATTTTCAACCCAGATGGAATTTTTTGGTGTTTAATTTAAAGTTCATACCAAATCCATTGAATTCGCCTACATGAACTTCTCCTTCTTTCAAGCCTTGTGGTTGGCTGCCCGGCGCTTTGGCACACTAGGCTTGGTACAAGTCATGTTCGGTTGGGCCGTTCTGGGCTTGGCCACAGATGCAATTGCCGACACCAGCCGCTTGGAAAAAGTTCTCCAAAGCAAAGAACTGAGAGCCTGTATCTGGCCCGAGTACTACAGCATCACCTACCGCAACCCCAAAACCCGTGAGCTCAGTGGCATCGACATTGCCCTCACGCAAGAGTTGGCCAAAGAATTGGGTGTCAAGGTGCGCTACGTTGACAGCAATTTTTCTCAACTCTTCGACGCGCTGGAACAAGACCGTTGTGATGTGGCAGCCCACGCCATAGGTATCACGCCAGAGCGCTCAGGCCGGTTGCAGTTTTCACAAGCCTATTTGAAAAGCGGTTTGTTTGCAGTCACCCTTAAAAACAAAGAGGGACTGCCATCGTGGGACAGTCTTGACCAGCCAGGGCGCGTCATTGCGGTGGCAGCCGGCACCTTGATGGAAGGGGTCATGGCCAAATCGCTGAAGAAAGCCAAACTGGTCAAAATCCAAGCACCTGCCACGCGAGAGCAAGAAGTGCAATCGGGCAGGGCGGATGCTTTCATGACCGACTACCCCTACAGCCTGCGCATGATTGAGTTGACCGATTGGGCGGCTGTCATTCCTGCGCCCAGCAGCATGCCGACCACGGAGTACGCCTATGCGTTTGCCAAAGGCGAGAACAGCTTGCTTCTGCGCGTCGATGCTTTTTTAAGCGCTGTGAAAAAGGATGGGCGTTTGCTGCAATATGCCAAACAACACAATTTGGAACCGATCGTGGTCCTGAAGTAAGTACCGCAGGCAAGCACTGAGTTCATGGCCATGCAAGTGGGACATTCAAAGACATCGGCTGCATCAGGGGTCTACCGCTTTGGTGCCGCAGTTGCCTTGTTCATCGTGATCGTTTCATCTGTGTATTTGTGGCAAGACAGACAGGCGACATTGGCGCGTGAACAAGTGCGAGGTGAATTGCTCGCTCGCACCTTGTTCAACCATGTCAGTCGAACCCTGGAGTCCACCAGCACCCTCATCACTGTTGTCAACCAATGGTCTGATGCCGATTTTCGCGATCATGCCAAACTCCAATCGGCGATCGAAAAATCAAGCTTCATCCGATCATTGTCGATGTTGTCTGAGAGCGGTCAAGTTTTGGCCAGTTCAGAAGAAGGCATGGTCCATCAATCGGTGCAGTGGGCATCGCTGGGGCTTGAGCGCGATGTCGGCCATGATTTGGCGGCTGGCCGCTGGCAACCTGCTCGCAACCTGGCTGATCTCCAAAAGGGCCACACAGGCCTGAAAGACATTGCGGTCTTGCCTTTGGCTTTGCGCGTACAAAGGCCCCATGGCCAAGTCGTTCGATGGTTGGCCTTGATCAACCCCAACGATTTGATCGATGGTTTTGCAGAGTCGGTGGATGCCGATTGTGATGCAGTCTATGTGTTTGATTATGCAGGCCGCATTTTGGCCAGCAGTTCGAAGCGATGGTTTCCCAATGACCAGGTCTTTGACAACATGCCAGCCGTTCAAAGTGTGTCGCGCAATCAGGAGTTTGGGCGTTACCTCCACACCCAAATGGATGCACAACAAGCGGTTGAAAAATTGGAAGTTCATTTTCGAACCTCAGCCAATTTGCCCGTGACGGTGGCGGTTGCCATTTCACGAAACGGTGTGGAAGCGCAGTGGTGGTTGGCTTCGTCAGGCATGCTGGCCTTGTCGGTCATGATGTTGATGGCCACGTATTGGCTGACCAGGCACATTGCCCAGATTTGGGTTCGACGCGAGGAAGACAGCTTTGCCATGGCGCGTGCCTTGAATGCCGCAGAATCCGCCAACCAAGCCAAGTCTTCATTCTTGGCCCAAATGAGCCACGAAATCAGAACACCCATCAACAGCATGGTGGGCATGACCGAGTTGGCCTTGGGCACCCCTCTGAACCCGGAACAACAGGGCTACTTAGAGATGTCGCGTACGGCTTCCAAAAGCTTGCTGCGATTGATTGACGACATTTTGGATTTCACACGGCTGGGGGCCAATCGACTGACCTTGGACCGCACGGTGTTTGATTTGCATACAGCCTGTCAGCAGGCCATGAAGGGCTTTGCATTTCAGGCTGAACAGAAAAAAATTGACTTGTATCTGGTGATCGATCCCCAAGTGCCCCAGCGTGTCGTGGGCGATCCATTGCGATTAGGCCAAGTTTTGCAAAATTTGTTGGGCAATGCGCTGAAGTTCAGTGAAACAGGCTGGGTCAAATTGCATGTTCAATTCCTGTCGATGGCCAACCATCAAGTCAGATGTTCATTTGAAGTGACGGACACAGGCATTGGGATTCCAAACGAAAAAATGCATGTGATTTTTTCACCGTTCAGCCAAGCCGATGCCTCTGTCAATCGAAAATTTGGGGGCAGTGGTTTGGGCCTGTCGATTGCCAAAAATCTGGTCAACTTGATGAAGGGTGAAATCAGTGTGCGAGCGCGTGAAGAAGGTGGCAGCGTGTTCACATTCACCGCACAATTTGAGTCGCTTACCCAAGATGACAAGGCGCTCAAAGACGCCGTCCTGCCAGGTCATGGCTTTGATGCTTTGTCGCATTCAGTCGATGTGGTGTTGATTGAGTCCAATCCGTTTGCCCGAGAAATTCTCAAAACACTTTTGGCTTCTCAGCAAATCAGCCCTCAAGAAATCGTCACCCCTGCATCGCTTCAATCTTGTTTGGAACAGTGGTTGCAGCAAGGCCTTTCGCGTCAAACCGTGTGGGTCATCGATCACAGCATGCTGGCCTTCATTGAGCCTGCCTTCATGCTGGCGCAAGACGCTCACAAGTGGCGTCAATTGTCTTGGGTGGTGTTGTCGGATTTTGGCTTGAACCATGACGTGCAAAACCTGTGCGCAGTGGCCCGCACTTTGGGTGTCAAAGTGGCCAATTTGTACAAACCCGTCACGGCCCAAGAATTGAGCAGCACCTTGCATCAGGTGGCGCAGCGGGATGAATGGGGTGATCAACAAGCGCCAATGCAAAAACCTTCAACGCAACATGCAGGTCACGTCCTGGTAGTGGAAGACACCCCCATGAATCAGCAACTGGCCCAATGGACTTTGCAAAAGTTGGGTTGCACGGTCGACATTGCAGAAAATGGCGAAGTTGCGCTGCAAAAAATCCGTACAGCCGCTTACGATTTGATTTTGATGGATTTGCAAATGCCAGGAATGGATGGGCTCACGGCCACGTACGAAATTCGGCGAATTGAAATCACCGAGGCATTGCGCATGACACCCATCGTGGCCATGACAGCGCACGTGTTGGACGAGGACCGTATCTTGGCTCAAAAAGCAGGCATGCAAGACTTTCTCATCAAGCCAGTGTCTGCGGCTGAATTTCAGCGGGTTTTAAACCGTTTTTTATAAACAAGCTCACGCCTTGAGCCTGGCCTCAGTCGATAATGCAGACCAGATTCTCAGTCACACGCAAGCTGCTTCATTCATGGCCCACGCACTTCAACCAGGATTCATGGTGTTCCATGGCAACCGCCTAGAAGACCTGCGCGATCTCACAGTCGGCTTGCTGCAAAACAATCCCCTGCCGCCCTTGGTGCCCGAAACTTTGCTGGTGCAAAGCAACGGCATGAAGCACTGGTTAGAAATGGCCTTGGCCGACGACAGTGCAATGGGCATTTGCGCTGCCACCCAAACCGAATTGCCCTCTAGCTTCATTTGGCGGATGTACCGTTTGGTTTTGGGACCCTCTGTCGTGCCGGTGGCCATGCCTTTTGACAAACAAGCCTTGGTCTGGCGACTTTGGCGTTTGCTGCCTGATTTTGCAAAAAACCATCAAGTGGCCCCCTTGTTGGCTTATGTCAAAAACGATCCTTTGGGCCGGCAGCGTTATCAATTGGCGCAGCAAGTGGCCGATGTGTTCGACGGTTATCAAAGTTACCGCGCCGATTGGCTGAGCGATTGGGCCGAAGGACGCTTCGTTTTGCAGCACATGGGCGAGCGCAAAGCTTTGGCGCCCGATCAAGTGTGGCAAGCGCAGTTGTGGCAGTTGTTGCAGCAAGATGTGATGCAAACCCAAGCCCCCGAACTGGCCTCGCAATGCTTGTCACGCGCAGAAGTGCATTCGCAGTTCATGCGCGAGGTACAACTGGCCCATCGCGTGAAGCCAGAAGGTTTGCCGCCACGCATTGTGGTGTTTGGTATTTCCAATTTGCCCTTGCAAGTGGTGGAGGCTTTGGCGGCTTTGGGGCGTTGGTCGCAAGTTCTCTTGATGGTGCAAAACCCTTGCCAAGAATATTGGGGCCATGACATGGACCTGATGGCGCAGCAAAATACTTTGTTGGCATCGTGGGGTCAACAAGGCCGTGATTATTTGCATGCACTCGAGCGTTTTGACCAACCTGAAAACGCCTTGAGCTTGATGAGCAAGCAAAGCTATTTTGTAGACCCTGCAGACTTGACTGCGCAAGCTCAGCCCACGCGCTTGCAAAAAATTCAATCCGACATTCTCACCTTGAACCCGATGCCCCATGCCCCAGAAGCACTGGAAGACGATGGCAGCATTCAAATGGTTCAAGCGCACTCTGCCCAGCGCGAAGTCGAAATTTTGCATGATCGGCTGTGGGATTGGTTTGACCACAACCCCACGTGGAAGCCCACCGATGTGATGGTGATGGTGCCCGACATGGCGACGTTTGCGTCTCACATTCAGGCTGTGTTTGGCCGTTTTCCACCACAGCATCCAAGGCACATTCCGTTTTCCGTCGCCGACACCACGCCCAGACAAGTGCCCTTGGTGCAAGCCCTGGCGTTTTTGCTGAACCTGCCAGAGGCACGCATCACCTTGTCTGAATGGCTCAGTTTGTTTGAGGTTGCAGCGGTACGAAAAAAATTTCAAATGGACGAAGCCGATGTTCATACTTTGAAAAACTGGCTTCAAGCGGCGGCAGTGCGTTGGGGTTTAGATCCGGCGCATCGTCAGAAGTGGGGCATTCCCACGGACATGCCGCATGCACAACAAAACACGTGGGCCTATGGCCTGCAACGCTTGCTGTTGGGTTATGCCGCGGGGCAAGCTGATGGCAACGCAGCTTGGCAAGGCGTTTTGCCTTTGCCGCAAGTGGCCGGCCTGAGTGCCTTGAAGGTGGGGCATCTGGCCAGTTGGTTAGATGCCGTGGCCATCAGCCTGGCGCAGTTGTGCCAATCGCACACGCCTTCAAAATGGTCTGAGGTGATGCATGACTTGATGGCGCGCTTTTTCGAACCTGACAACGAAGCCGATGAGCGCATGTTGCTCCGCCTTCAGCAAGAACTCACGCAGTGGCAGTCGCTGTGCAACCAAGCCGACCTGTCTGAACCCTTGCCACTGACGGTGGTCCGCGAACATTGGCTTTCAGCCTTGGAATCGGCGGGCTTGCAGCAACGCTTCTTTGGCGGCGGCGTTCAGTTTTCTACCCTGATGCCCATGCGCGCCATTCCTTTCAAGGGCTTGTGCCTGCTGGGCATGAACGATGGTGCTTATCCGCGTCAAAGCACGCCGCGCGATTTTGATTTGATGACCGATCACTGGCGCGCAGGTGATCGCTCTCGCCGTGAAGACGATCGCTATTTGTTTCTAGAGGCATTTTTGTCTGCCCGTGAAAAACTTTACATCAGTTGGCAAGGACGGCGAAGCACGGACAACCAGCTCATGCCGCCTTCGGTGTTGGTCTCGCAATTGCGCGATGCCCTCCAAGCACGGTTTACGCCAGAAACACCGGCCAACCTTCAACCCTTGCAAGCTTTCTCTGCCCAATATTTTCAGCCCAACGCGAAGTTTTTCACGTACGCGGACGATTGGCAAGCAGCACAAGTTTCGCGCTCCGATTTGAGCGGAGCAGATCGGGCGTTGTTACAACCAGCAGTACCAACACAGTCCGAAGGTGAATTGCCTGTCATCACAGCGTGGCCCCTGACCGAATGCATGCGCCTGCTCAAACAGCCCGTGGAGGTTTATTGGCGCAGTCGTTTGGGCGTTCAACTGAAGGGCCCTGAAGAGGCGCTGCAAGACGATGAGAATTTTGCACTCTCTGGCTTAGACCGCTACGGGCTTGGTCGCTCATTGCTTGAAGCGGACGACATCGCGCAACAACTGGAAGCCGAAACTTTGAGGGGGCTGCTGCCCATGGGTGCAGCGGGGCAGGGCGTGTTGAAGCAACAATGCGAGGCCGCGCTGCGAGTCAAAGACCGTGCAGCACCTTATGCCGAAAATTACCCCATCGAATTGGCCACACAATCCATTGATTTGGTCTTGCCCATGCCTTGGGGTGATGTGCGAATCCACGCCGAAATGGCCAATTTGCGCCAAGGTGACTTGGGTTATTTGCAAATCATCAGCCGACCTGGTGCAGTTGCCACAGGTCAAAAGGACCAACAAATAGCGCGTGCAGATGTGCTGATCAATTTGTGGCCCAACCATGTGCTGATGTGCGCTGTGGGCTACAAGGTGCGATCGGTGGCTGTCGGTCTGGATGGTGTGGCGGTCTTGCCAAGCTTGGACATTGAAAGTGCCAAGCAATTGCTCACCCAATGGTTAACGGTTTATCGCCAAGCTTGGGCACAGCCCTTGCCACTGACATTCAAGGCCGGCTTGGCCTTTGTGACCGAGCAGGTCAAGCAGGCGCAAGCCAACCAAGAGGCGAATCCAGCGCTTCGCGATGAAAAGTTGGGGGCGCAATCTTTGGCGCAGTCTTTGGAAAAATCTTTGGACAAAGCCAGCAAAGCCTTTGATGACAACTTCGCTGAAGACACCGACTTTGCACGTTCTTTGTATGTTCAACGTTCGTTTGATCATTTTGATCTTCTGCGTCAAGGACTCCCACAGTGGGCGCCTTTGCTGTATGAAGATTTGATTCGAGTGGCTTGCATGGAAGGTGAAGCGCCATGAGCACGTACAACACTCACAAACTGGATGTGTTGACACTGCCACTCCAAGGCGTTCAGTTGATTGAAGCCAGCGCAGGTACCGGCAAAACTTGGACTTTGGCGGCCTTGTATGTGCGACTTGTATTGGGTCATGGCAGGCAGGGGCAGGGCTTGATGCCGCCA
>RFVJ01000230.1 GCA_009928125.1 Betaproteobacteria bacterium | reverse complement strand
ACAAACTGATACGCACCACCGTCAAGTACAACAACCCACGCCGAAACGAAGTGGTCATTGAATAGGGCTGATGGTTCACTGGCCCGCAGTTCTCAATTGGGCCACCCATTCCAATTGCCGCGGCAAGCACACGGTCTGCAAATCGTAATGGGCTTGTGCAAACGCCCTGGCGTTGGCACCCAGTCTTTGTCTTTCTTCGGGTTGGTCTAGCAACTCACTCACACTTTGCGCAAGCGCCGCTGGGTCAAAGAAGCTCACCAGCTTGCCCGTTTGGTTGTGCACAATGGCTTCGTGCAGGGGTTGGGTGTCGCTGGCCACAATGGCACAACCTGCACTCATGGCCTCCAGCAAACTCCAGCTCAGCACAAAGGGGTAGGTGAGGTACACATGCACACTGGAGAGTTGCAGCATGGGAATAAAGTACTGGTAAGGCACATGCCCCAAAAAGTGCACGCGTTGCCAATCGGCATCCGAAATTTGACCCCGCACCTCGTTGGCAAAAATATCTTTCCATTTGCCAGCGCCGTACTTGGCTGCATCGGGCCTGGCGCCATAACTGACATCGTCGGCGCCCACCAGCAGCACGCGGGCACGGGGGCGTGATTGAAGCAGCTGCGGCAATGCGCGCATGAAGGTGTGATAGCCACGGTATGGCTCAAGGTTGCGGTTGACAAAGGTAATGACTTCGTCTTGACGCGTTAACACCAAGTCTTGGCCGTTGGCCATTTTGAGGGTGAGGCTAACGGCGGGGTTGGGGGCCACGGCTTGGGTGTCAATGCCGTCGTGAACCACCTTGATTTTGCTTTGGAAGGGCTGCGGAAAGGTGCTGGCTTGCCAGTGGGTGGGCGATATGCCTGCATCGGCCACTTCAAAGTGCAAAAGGTTGTTGAGATTTTTCAAGCGCAGGCGACACACCTCACCTTCATCGGTGGCTGGAAACTCGGGATCAAATCCAACATCGGCACCTTGGGGGTGATAAAAAAATTCGCAATAAATACCCAGCTTGGCTTGAGGCCACACTTCTTTCAAGAACAAACTCTCGCCCCAACCATGGTGGGCCACGATCACATCGGGGTTGTAGCCTTGTTGTTTCATTTGCAGTGCTGCCTTGAAGCAAGCTTCTGCACGGATGGTTTTGGTTTCAAAATCAGACACCCAGGGATGCACGTTGGGTGTGCTGCCCCGCTTGGCGGTGTAGTGCACCAAGCGGACTCCTTGCCAAGACTGCATGTCGCTTTTTTGCATGGTCATTGCACTGACCTGATGACCTTGACGAACCAAGGCAGGTGCCAAAAACTTAAACTGCCCCGGAAAATTCTGATGGATAAAAAGTATGTTCATGTTGTTTGCCACAGCGCTCATCCCCAATACCAACCGTCGTCGTTCACAATGGTTCGAACCGCCGTTAACTGAACCAAGCCGTTTTCAAAACTGGCACCCACAGGGTTGAACACATCCAAGTAAAACGTTTCGTCTGCTTCGGGTTGGGTGTCTGCCAAGATTTCTACGGCCACCAAAGCATGGTCTTCGTTGGGGTAAATTTTAAGGGTGCCTTGGGTGGCAAGGTAGTCTTGGCCTGCCAAGGCGGTGCCGTTGCGTGTTTTGTAGTCCACACTCACAATGGTGTTGGGGTCAAACCGAATGCCATTGAATTGCACCCAAAAATAAACGGTGGTGGTGCCGGTGTTGCCTTCGTTCACAGATTTTTGAACTGTGGCTTGGGTGGCCGGCGGGTGTGCGTAGTGCATTCGCAATGATTGATCGATCCACTGTTGGTACACGCTCACCCGCTGCCAAACCGCCACTTCACCAAAACTGCTGTCGCTGGTGTTGTCAATGTCGGGCACTGCGCCCGAGGTGCTCAAACGGGCGGTGTAGCTGGCAATGCCCGCCACCACATTGCCAATGAAGGCCGGCCCGCCACTGTCGCCTTTGGAGATCAAACCCTCGGCAGATCCCAAACCCAAACCAGTGTTGCCAATGAGTGCACCAAGGGCATCGTTTGCCACCAAGCCGTTGTCAAAATCTGCCACCAACTGTTTGCCATTGTTGGCTTCCCAAGTGCCGTTTTCGCTGAAAAACCGCCCCAGCGGCGCCACGTCGGTGTCAAATTGATTTTGCGCTTTCACCCTCACAGGTGCTTCGTTGAAGTTTTGCAACACGCCCGTGCTGCCCAAGCCGGGTGTGCCATATCCCACCAGGGTCATGGTTTGGCCCACTTCATTGGACTGCCTGTAAATGCCATAGCGCTGTGCCGAGGTGGGCGCATCTTGTGACAACCACACCAAAGCCAAATCGGCGTTGTTGTTTTGCGCGTTGTAGTCGGGGTGAACCAGCACATCGCTAGACGCAAGGGTTTGCGATCCTTGCATGGTCTCAAACATCACCTTGGCACTGCTTTGCCCACCTGCAAACAAATGCGCTGCCGTTAAAACAGCCTTGCCGTCGTAGAGCAACACACCGGTGCCATACATGTTGCCCACCACCACACGCACCACACCATCGTAGCCGTCGCCAATGAGTGCCCGATTGCGCGCGTCGGTATAAGACGAAACGGTAGTGACCATGTGCGCGGTTTAAGCCTGCCGAAGCACACCCAATTTCATCAACCAAACCAGGGCACGGAACACAAAGGCTTGTCTGTCTGCAGCCACACCTTGAACCAAGGCTTGGGCCGTGCAAGGCCCTGATTCTGCAAGTTGCAGCACGGCCGCAATTTCTGAATCGGAGGGCAAAACCCATTTGGCAAAATTGACCATGGCCAAGCCTTTGTATTGATTCACGCGGGCCATGGCCAGATCTGCCGATGCATCCACCAGCGCAAGCTGTGTTGTGGGTTTCAAGACGCTGCTGGGATAGGCTGCAAATGCTTGGAACGGATCGAGTCGAGCTGGCCAAGCCTGCGCAAGCTGGGCTTGCGGTGCTTTGCTTTGGGCTGCCAAACGAAGCTGGGTTTGTTGTTGCCACAAATCTTCGTATTGGGCAATGATGACCGACCAATCGTAGACACTTTGGGCGCGCTCTTTGCCCGCTTGGCCCATGCGCTGACGAAGTTCTGCCGACTGAGCCAATTGCACAAAAGCTTGGGCGGTGGCTTCAATGTCAACCGACACCATCGAG
>RFVJ01000229.1 GCA_009928125.1 Betaproteobacteria bacterium | reverse complement strand
CAAGGTGACACCATCAGCCCGTATTACGACTCGATGGTGGCCAAGCTCATTGTGCATGGCGACACGCGCGAGCAAGCTTTGGCTTTGCTCGATCAAGCCTTGGCGCAAACGCAAGTGGTGGGCTTGGCAAGCAATGTGCAATTTCTGCGACACGTGGTGCGCAGTCCTTCGTTTGCCGAAGCACGTTTGGACACAGCGCTCATTCCGCGCGAAGCCGAGGTGTTGTTCAACCAAGAACGCGTAGGGCTGAACGTGGCCGCTGCCGCTGTGGTGGCGCACACCTTGCATCAAGAACAATCACAGCAAGGCCATGATCCGTTCAGCCAAAGCGATGCATGGCAAAGCCATTCGGAAACCAGCCGCCGCTTCCCCTTGGAATTTGCAGGCGAGACCCACACGGCGTGGTTGCAGTATGGCCACCATGGCCAGATGGAATTGACTTGGGGTGATGCGGCGGGCCCAGGCGCCAAAGGTGCACACGATGCATTTTCTTTCACGGCTGCCCAATCGCCTGGTCACCACACGTCCCATGCATTGAACGTCACATGGCAAGGCCAGCGTGTCACCAGCGAGGTGGTGTTGCAGGCGGGCAAGCCTGGTCTGCCAGCCGAGTTGGCGCATGTGTTCACTGCACACGGCGCCACCCGCATTCGCCGCATCAACCCCTTGGCCCATGCCGAAGGCGCGCAAGATGAAAAGGGTGGCTTGACCGCGCCCATGCCGGGCAAGGTGGTGTCCTTTGCGGTGAAGGTGGGCGACAAAGTGAAGGCCGGTCAAACATTGGCAGTCATGGAGGCCATGAAAATGGAGCACACCATTGCGGCCCCCAAAGACGGCGAGGTCAAAGAATTGTTGTACGCCCCTGGCGATCAAATTGCCGAGGGAGCAGAGTTGCTCAAGCTTGCGTAAACTCAAGCTTTTCAACCCCCCAACGCTTGCCATGAAAATTGTTTTTTGCTGCACCAACACCAAAGCAGAGCCATGGCTAGAAGGTTTTCGTCAGGCCTTGCCGGGCGTTGACATTTGGGAGTGGCAAGCGGCTCAGCCCGGCGAAGCCCCCAAGTTGGCCGACCATGCCGTGGTGTGGTCACCGCCGCAAAGTTTCTTAGACGAGCAAACGGAGTTGCAAACCTTGTTCAACATTGGCGCGGGTGTCGATGCCTTGTTGAAACTCAAGATGCCTGACAGCCTCCACATCGTGCGTTTGAACGATGCAGGCATGTCGGTGCAGATGGCCGAGTACGTGTGCCATGCCGTCATTCGCTACTTCCGCGAGTTGGACCAATACGACAAAGATGCGCAGGCGCAGCGTTGGTCCTATCGCAAGCCCACACTGCGTGCCGATTTTTCGGTGGGCATTTTGGGTGCGGGTGTGTTGGGCAGTCATGTGGCCCAAACGCTGCAGACCTTTGCGTTTCCAGTGAATGTCTGGAGCCGATCGCCTAAACACATTGCCGGTGTGAAAAGCTTTTCGGGTGTTGCGCAGTTGCCTGAATTTTTAAAAGCCACGCGGGTCTTGGTCAACTTGTTGCCCCTCACGCCCGAGACTGAAAACATCTTGAACCGCGATCACTTCATGCAATTGCAAAAAGGCGCCTACCTGATCAACGTACGTTGCGCGAAGAAAGCATTGCGCAAATTGCCGGCAAGATCCAAGCGGTGTACGCTGGTCAGGCCATTGAAGGCCGCGTCGACAAAGTCCGTGGCTATTGAACAGAGAGCATCTATGACACTTCCTTCACGCGTTAAATTGGTCGATGTCGGTCCCCGCGATGGCTTGCAAAACGAAAAGCAAGCGGTGCCAGCGGCCGTCAAAATTGAGTTGGTCCATCGCTTGCAAGCGGCGGGTCTCAAAAACATTGAAGTCACCAGCTTCGTCAGTCCCAAGTGGGTGCCTCAAATGGCCGACAACGCCGAAGTGATGGCCGGCATTCAGCGGCAAGCGGGTGTGCGCTATTCAGTGCTCACGCCCAACATGCAAGGCTATCAAGCCGCGGTTCACAGTCAGCCCGATGAGATCGTGGTGTTTGCGGCCGCCAGCGAAGCCTTCAGCCAAAAGAACATCAACTGCAGCATTGAAGAAAGCATCCAACGTTTTGCGCCTGTGGTGGAAGCCGCGCGGGCAGCTGGCATCTATGTGCGTGGCGCCATGTCGTGTGTGGTGGGTTGTCCTTACGAGGGCGAGGTTGCACCGTCGCAGGTGGGTCGTTTGGCGCAGCTGATGAAAAGCATTGGCGTGCAACATGTGGGTGTGGCCGACACCATTGGTGTGGGCACGCCGCTCAAAGTGAAAGCGGCCATGGCGGCCACGCTGCAGCATTTTGATGTGAACGATGTGTCGGGTCATTTTCATGACACCTATGGCCAGGCGCTGTCCAACACCTTGGCCAGTTTGGAGTTGGGTGTCTGGCAGTTTGACACGTCGGTGGCGGGCTTGGGCGGTTGTCCTTATGCCAAGGGTGCCACGGGCAATGTGGCCACCGAAGATGTGGTCTACATGCTGCACGGCATGGGCATCGACACCGGCATTGACCTCGACAAGCTGGTGGACGCCGGTGCGTACATCAGCGATTTCTTGCAACGCAAGTCGGGTTCGCGCGTGGCCACGGCCATCATGAACAAGCGACTAGGCTAAGCAAGGTTTCTCTCAAGGCCTTAAGCTTCGCACCATGAGCCACTGGACCCGATTGCAAACCCGCGCAGACCAAGTCTTGAATTCAGACTCGGTGCACGTGCCTTCGCCTTGCGTGTCAATTTGTGTGGTGCACCCCACAACGGGCCTGTGTGAAGGTTGTTTGCGCAACCTCGATGAGATCGCCGCATGGGGCCAAATGCCCAGCGCGCAGCAGCGCGGTGTGTGGCAACGCATTCAAGTGCGCTGTGCCGACAAATTGCGGGGGTTGGCATCGTGAAAGAAATTCATTTCTATTTTGATTTCATTTCGCCCTATGCCTGGCTGGCCTTTCAGGCTTTGCCTCAAACACTCGAAGGCATCAGCCACCGCGTGCACTACCACCCCGTGTTGTTTGGCGCTTTGCTCAAGCACCATGGTCAACTGGGCCCCGCAGAAATGCCAGGCAAGCGCGATTGGACCTATCGCCAAGTGATGTGGCTCGCCAAGCAACAAGGCACTGTTTTGAAAATGCCTG
>RFVJ01000228.1 GCA_009928125.1 Betaproteobacteria bacterium | reverse complement strand
CAAGACAAAGACATTCCGCTGGCCAACTTAAAGGGCCAATGGTTGTTGGTGGCGGTGGGCTCTGGCCAATGTGATGAAAAGTGCGAACGCTTGTTGTTTGTTCAACGTCAATTGCACAAATTGATGAACAAGGAAAGTGACCGCTTAGACCGTGTTTGGCTGCTCAACGACCAAACGGCGCCCAAGGGCGAGCTTCTCACGGCCATCGAGGGCGCCACGGTATTGCGTGTGCCTGCAGATCAGTTGTCCCAATGGTTGGCACCCGCCAATGGCCGTGCCCTGGAAGAGCACTTGTACCTTGTTGACCCCATGGGGAACTGGATGATGCGCTTCAATTATCCCGATGATGCCAAAACCGTCGTTGACATGAAACGCGATTTGGAGCGACTTCTGCGCGCATCCGTTTCATGGGACAAACCAGGTCGATAAGAACAAAATGAAATCCAAAACACTCGCCACTTGGCTGACTTTTGTATTGGGCCCATTGGGCATTCACCGCTTTTATTTGAAAGGCCTTCAAGACACTCTGGGATGGTTCATGCCGATCCCCACGGCCCTGGGTGTTTGGGGTTTTGAGCGCGTTCAGGCTTATGGCTTGGACGATACTTTGAGTTGGGTCCTGTTGCCCATTTTTGGCATTCACATTGCCGCTTGTAGCTTGCAAGCCATTGTCTATGGTTTGTCCACGCCTGAAAAATGGAATGCACAATTCAATCCTCAAGCGGCCCCATGAAATGGAAGCACAGGAAAAGCTGTCAGCGCAAAAGTCAATCACTTCCTTTGTTTTCGTGAAAGCCAATTTGGTTTGATCAGCATTGGGTTGACGCGCCAATCATTCAACAATTAAACTGTTTCACATGAGCCTCAAAATCGTTGTTTATTCCAAGTCCGCGTGCCCACAGTGTGAGTCCGCCAAAATGCTCCTCAAAACACGCTCATTGGCGTTCGAGGAAATCAAAATTGATGACGAAGCCGAACGCATGGCTTTTTATGAGAAATGTGGTCCATCCGTGCGTCAGATGCCACAAATTTTCATCAACGATCAGCGGGTGGGTGGATTGGCCGGCTTGCAGGCGGCTTTGGCGCAACTCAGCCATTAAATGAACGCCAATCAAATCCAAAATGCTTTGCTGCTTTGCATGATTTTGGGCTTTGCAGCCACAGAAATCATCAGCCGACGTTACAAAAACACCGTTCACGCGACTGCCAACGACACCAAGTTGGAACTTTTCATGTTCCTCAGTTTGTTGGCCATATCACAGCCATTGGCCATGCTGGTCACTTTGATTCTGTGTGATGACCTTACGCAGTACTGGTGGCACCGACTTTCACACTCGCCCCTGCTTTGGCCTTTGCACCGTGCGCATCACTCAGCAGAGTACATGAGCATTCGGATTACATTCCGCAACAATTTTTTCTATTACCTGATGATGCCGGGCCTGTGGTTGGCTGGGGCGCTCATTTATTTGGGTGTGGGTGGTTTGGTTTATGCCATGTACGTGGTCGTCAAACTCACTGTCATTGTGGGGGCCCACTGTGCATGGCGATGGGACGAGCCCTTGTACAAAATCCCAGCCTTGCGGCCTGTGATGTGGGTTGTTGAAAGAACCATTTCCACGCCTGCCACACATTGGGCGCACCACGCCATCACGCAACAAGATGGTGTGGGGCACTACAAAGGTAACTTTGGCAACCTGCTGTTCATATGGGACATGATGTTTGGCTCAGCGCACATCACGCAAAAGTATCCAGCCCAAGTGGGGTTGAAAGACGACCGATTGTTTGGTCAAGAACATTGGTATCACCAAATGTTCTACCCACTTTTTCAGTCCAAACGCGAACACACTGCCCTGAAATTTGGCGGCAAAATTTACGCAGAAGACGAGTGAAAGAATCGGCGCCGAATGACAGCGCCAATTAAAGAAAGCGCATCACGCAGGCTTTTGCAACTTGTCTTGCGTCTTGTCGCCTTTTGCAAGGCTGCCGTACCAAGGCCAGATGGCCATGTCGGCAATGGTGTAGTCGTCTCCGCCAATGAAACGATGATCGGCCAGCCGGCGATTGAGTACATCGAGTTCGCGCTTGACTTCCATGGCAAAACGGTCAATGGCGTATTCAATTTTGGTCGGTGCATAAGCAAAGAAATGACCAAAGCCACCACCCAAATAGGGGGCGCTGCCCATTTGCCACATCAGCCATGACATGCATTCGGTTCGCTTGGCCACATCGGTGGGCAAAAAGGCTTGAAATTTTTCAGCCAGGTAAAACAGGATGGAACCCGATTCAAAAACTCGAATGTCTTGAGGGCCACTGCAATCGAGCAGTGCTGGAATTTTGGAGTTGGGATTGACTTCGACAAACCCACTGCTGAATTGCATGCCTTCGTTGATGCGAATCAGCCAAGCATCGTATTCGGCGCCACTGTGGCCCAGTTCGAGCAATTCTTCCAACATCACCGTCACTTTGATGCCGTTGGGCGTGCCCAAAGAGTAAAGTTGTAGGGGATGTTTGCCACGCGGCAGAGCCTGCTCGTGCGTAGGCCCTGCGACGGGGCGGTTGATGTTGGCAAATCGGCCGCCATTGGCCTTTTGCCAAGTCCAAACTTTGGGGGGAACGTAAGAATCTTCAGCCATGTGATTGCCTCATGATTACTTTCGAATCGCTTCCAAAGCAATGTCAATGCGCACGTCGTCTCCCACATAAGGAACGTACTTGCCAGCATTGAACTCGGAGCGTTTGATCATGGTGAAGGCATTGGCGCCAATGGCGTCTTTTTTCAACATGGGATGGGGCATGGCTTGGAAAGAGGTGACGGTCAAGGTGACTGCTTTGGTGATGCCCTTGATGGTCAATTGGCCTTCAATGGAAGCAGGCTTGCCGTCTTGGAAGTTCACTTTGGTGGACTTGAAAGTGGCCTTAGGAAATTTGGCGGTGTCCAAGAAGTCTTCGCCTTGCAAATGGCCGTTGAAATCGGCAAAGCCTGTGTTGACCGATTTCATGTCAATGCTGATGTCGACAGAACCTGTTTTGGCATCCGCGTCAAACACCACGGTGCCTGAGGTGTTGTCAAAACGGCTGACTTGTGTCGAGTAGCCGAAGTGGGAATAGGAGAAGCGTGGAAAGGTGTGTGAACCGTCGATTTCAAAAGTTTGAGGTGCGGCCAAGGCAGATG
>RFVJ01000227.1 GCA_009928125.1 Betaproteobacteria bacterium | reverse complement strand
GAATGGCTGAACACACTTTGGTAAAGCGCCAAGCCCTCTGCATCCAAATGAGAACCTGTTTGCACAATGGACTTTTCAATCATGGCTGGTTTGCTGGCCAGTTTGGCCGTGGCCCATGCAGAAACAGGGTTCAGTGCGGCCAATTTGGCGGCTGGTCTGAAAATCAAAGAAGGCAGGCCTGGCAGGGGCAACCAAGCTGGGTTGAAGCCGATCAGTTGCGCCTGCGATCGATCGCGTTGCTGTAGCAACATGTTGGCTGCAATGGCAGCACCCGCAGAGTGCCCGCCCAAGATGGAAGGTGTGACGTTCAATTGCCACAACAAGGCTCGCAAGCCCTCGCTCATGCCTTGCAGCGACATGCTGCCCGCAGGCCCTCTGCTGGTGAAAGCGTGCCCGGGCAAATCGGGGGCGATGACTTGGAAACGGGTGCTGAGCAATGGCATTAAACCGCGCCAACTGAAGCTGCCAGAGCCAGTTCCGTGCAGCAACAACAAGGTGGGTCCTTGTCCCATGATTTGCACATGCCATTGGATGCCGCCTGTGCTGCGCATGCGGCCAAGTACTGCGGTAGTTGGCCCACTGCATGGTGGGATACAGGCTGTCAAACATGGTGAATCACTTAAGACGCCAATTGCCGCAAGTTGTCCATGGCATTGGCCACGCGCTGGGCTTGCACTTGCGGCATCGGCAGGTAACTGCCGCCCATGGTGTGTGCCAAGTTTTGGGCTTGCGGGTCGGGTTGAATGGAAGTGTCAATCCACAAAGATCGGTGGCCCGTTTGTCGCCATTGTGCACCCCATTGCAGGGCATCGGCTTGCGCTTGGGCGCGACCACCCAAGCCTTGCAATGTGACGTTGGCGCGACCATCGCTGAGCACCACCAAAATGGGCGTCACACCTTGCCGATGCAATTGGGCTGCTTGCTCGCAGGCCATTTTCAAAGCCAAGGCCAAGGGTGTCCCGCCACCGCCAGGCAAGCCGGTCATGGCACGTTTGGCCCTCACCAAAGAGCGTGTCATGGGCAGCAGCAGTTGTGCGTGAGCACCTCTGAAGGCCACGATGCAAACGCTGTCTCGGCGTGCATAAGATTGTTGCAACAGCAATTCAACGGCGCCCTTGGCTTCGGCCAGTCTTTGCAAAGCGGCTGAGCCCGAGGCATCTAAGGCCAAAATCAAGCAACTGGAAGAGTGCTGTTGATAACGGTGCACATGAAAATCTTCCGCGCGAATGGCGACGCGAATTGCGACCCGATTTCGTCATCAAGGTATCGAGCATGCCCGGGGGCAAACTGGCCAAGGCCGCAGCCACCATCATCTCTTGCAAATCTTCCGCTGTGGGCTCAGAAGGTGGCGATTCAGGCTGTGCATCTTCAGCATCTTGCGAAGAGTCAGGCGGTGGAGGACGTGGGTCGGTGCTGGGTTCTGGCGCTTGCTCTGCTTTTTCTTCGGGTGTTTCTTCTGCTGCCGTCTCTTCTTGTACGGAGGGCCATTGTGTGGCTCGGGGTGCCAACACGCGACGCGCTGCAAATTCCAAATCTTCATCTTCAAGGGTTGCACGCAAATTCAATGCGGCATGGCAGCAGGCCACGCGCAATGCCAAGCTGGGAATTCGCAACGAGTCAATGCCCAAGCCTTGTGCCGTGGCACACAAGGCCAATGCTTGATCGTGTGTCCATTGAATTTGGGCCAAAAGTGCTTGCATCTGATGCAGGTGTGTTGCGCTGAATTGCACTTCAATGGCCTGAGACGCTGAGTCCAAGGCATCCACAGTCATCGCCTGAATGTCGGAGGGTGCAAGGTCTTTTAAATCTAGCCAAATGCCCAATCGCTCTTGCAATGCTTTGCCAATGGGGGCATCGTCTTCCAACGATTCATCCAAAGCGATGACGCCAAATTGGGTTTGAATTGGCGCAGCGTCTGCCTTCACGTCCAAAGAGGGGATGGTCTGCGTGTCCATGGCTTGGGTGATAGGCGCGACCAGCGCAATTGGAAACCTCTCTGCCATGCTGATGCAAACCGCACCTTGATGGGCTTGCTGTAACAAACCATGCTGCATGTGAAGTCGACCCGTTTGCAATGTGGCCGACAAGTCAATGCCGCCTAACAAACGCTCTAGATCAATATGACCGGGTAACTTGATGGTTTTGACACTGCTGTTACTTTCACTCACCCAAAATTTCTTGCAAACACCTTTGCACGCGTTCGCCAGAATCTGTGTCGTCCAATGGATTGCGACGCAGGCGATGGCGCAAGGCCAAGGGCGCAATGGTTTGAAGATGCTCTGACTTGACGGTCTTGCTGCCCTGCATGGCCGCCAAGGCACGGGTTGCGCGCAGGAGCGTGAGTTCTGCGCGAAGTCCATCTGTGCCCAGTTGCTGGCACAAGCGCGCGCACAGGGTGAGCATCTCATCACTGACCTCCACGGCGTCCAGAAGCTTTCTGGCTTTGACGATGCGTTTTTGGAGTTTGTCGCTTTCGCTTTGCCAATGCGCTTTGTAGGCCACAGGGTCTTTGTCAAATGCATCTCGGCGTTTGATGACTTCTACGCGCAACGCCACATCTTGAGGCGTTCGAACTTGCACCGACAAGCCAAAACGGTCGAGCAATTGAGGTCGCAATTCGCCTTCTTCAGGATTGCCACTGCCGACCAGTACGAAGCGCGCCGGGTGCCGAATGCTGAGGCCTTCGCGCTCAACCAAATTTTCGCCAGAGGCTGCAACGTCAATCAGCAAGTCGACCAAATGGTCGTCCAATAAATTCACTTCGTCGATGTACAAAAAACCGCGATGCGCTTGAGCCAACAAGCCTGGCGAAAACTCTTTGATGCCTTGTGACAAGGCTTTCTCTAAATCGAGTGCACCCACAATGCGATCTTCGGTGGCGCCCAATGGCAAATCCACCACGCTGACGGCTCGGGTTTCGGTTGGGACCTTGGCCGCTTTGGCACCCGGTGTGCCTTGCGAAGCTTGGCAAACAGGACAGGCCTGCGCTGGCTTTTGTGGATCGCATTTGTAGGGGCAACCCTTCACCACCTGAAGGGGGGGCAGCAAATCGGCCAAAGCCCGCACCGCGGTGGATTTGCCGGTTCCACGATCACCCAGCACCAGCACGCCACCCACTGTAGGGTCAATGGCCACCACCTGAATGGCGAGGGTCATCTCGTCTTGACCGACGAT
>RFVJ01000226.1 GCA_009928125.1 Betaproteobacteria bacterium | reverse complement strand
GGGCTGTTGTCGAGCCATGGCAAGAAGAACATGATGACCACTGCGCCGCCCATGACCACCACGCCCCAGAACTTGGCATCGATGGCCAACATCATGGCAGAGATGACCACAGCACCGCCCACAATGCCCGCCTTCAAAATGCTGGGCAAGGCGTTTTTGCGAACAGCCAACACAGCACCCAAAACCACGCAGATGATGAGCACGTACATCATCTCGCTGGTGATGGCACGCAGCATGGAGTAGTAAGGTGTGAAGTACCAAACGGGGGCAATGTGCAAAGGCGTCTTCAGCGGATCGGCTGGAATGAAGTTGTTGTATTCCAAGAAGTAACCACCGAACTCGGGCGCAAAGAAGATGATGGCCGAGAACACGAACAAGAACATGCTGACCGCAAAGATGTCATGCACGGAGTAGTAGGGGTGGAAAGGGATACCGTCCAAAGGATGACCGGCTGCATCTTTCGGTGCATTGGGGCCTTTGATTTCGATGCCATCAGGGTTGTTGGAGCCCACTTCGTGCAACGCAATGATGTGCGCCACCACCAAGCCCAGCAAGACCAAAGGCACCGCAATGACGTGGAAGCTGAAGAAGCGGTTCAAAGTGGCATCGCCCACCACAAAGTCACCACGAATCAGCAAAGCCAAATCGGGGCCGATGAAAGGAATGGCAGAGAACAAGTTGACGATCACCTGAGCGCCCCAGTAGGACATCTGGCCCCAAGGCAACAAATAACCCATGAAGGCTTCTGCCATGAGGCACAAGAAGATGGCACAGCCAAAAATCCAAACCAATTCACGGGGCTTGCGATAGCTGCCGTACATCAGGCCGCGGAACATGTGCAGGTACACCACAATGAAGAACGCAGAAGCGCCAGTGGAGTGCATGTAACGAATGAGCCAACCCCATGGCACGTCGCGCATGATGTACTCAACGGAAGCAAACGCGATGTTGGCATCGGGTTTGTAATGCATCACCAAGAAAATGCCGGTGACGATTTGGATGACCAAAACCAACAGTGACAAGGATCCGAAGATGTACCACATGTTGAAGTTTTTGGGCGCGTAATACTCGCTCATGTGCTCTTTGTAGAGCTTGGATGCTGGGAAGCGGTTGTCAACCCAGTTCATGAGTTTTTCGCCAGCAGAGGCGTTGGGGGAGATTTCCTTGAATTCAGCCATGGTGGTTTGCCTCAAGCCTTTTTGTCTTCACCGATCAGCAACTTGCTGTCGGACAGGTACATGTGCGGTGGCACTTCCAAGTTGTCGGGCGCGGGTTTGTTTTTGAACACGCGGCCGGCCAAATCGAAGGTCGAACCGTGGCAAGCGCACAAGAAGCCGCCTTGCCAATCGTCTGGCAAAGAAGGCTGCGGGCCTGCTTGAAATTTGTCGCCAGGCGAGCAACCCAAGTGGGTGCAAATGCCCACGGCCACCATGAATTCTGGTTTGATGGAACGGTGGCTGTTTTTGGCGTATTCGGGAATGGGATAGGCCTTGCGCTCGGATGCAGGGTCGGCTAATTGACCTTCAACCTTTTTGAGGGCTTCGATTTGCTCGGGTGTGCGACGAATGATCCACACAGGCTTGCCACGCCATTCCACAGTGAGTTTTTCACCGGGTTTGATGTCTGAAATGTCAACTTCGACAGCAGCACCGGCGGCCTTGGCGCGCTCGGATGGCTGAAAAGTGCTCACAAAGGGGGTGGCGCGCAAGTGGAGGCAATCAGCCACGTCCTTTTGCTGTTGTCGACTGGGGTATCACTCATGAGAATCCTCTAGCGAATCGGTATCAGGGTTAACCGCCGATTGTAGCCGACTGGTGAGGGTTTTTTCTAGGGGCGCTAGGCAATCAGTTGGTGCGCCATGCGAACCGCCGCCACCATTGAAGCTTCATCCGCCACCCCTTTTCCCGCAATGTCAAAGGCGGTGCCGTGGTCTGGGCTGGTGCGAACCAAGGGCAAGCCCAAGGTGACATTGACCCCCTGCTCCAAGCCCATGTACTTCACAGGGATAAGGCCCTGGTCGTGGTACATCGCCAGCACCACATCAAACTCGCCCGGGCTTGGGGACTTGCGCCGGGCCCGCATGAAAATGGTGTCGGGCGCATAGGGGCCATGCACGTCCAGACCTTCGGCCGCTGCTTGAGCCATGGCAGGCTGGATGATCTGGATTTCTTCCTGCCCAAACAATCCCCCTTCTCCGGCATGGGGATTGAGGCCTGCAACGCCTATCTTGGGGGCACGGCCCAACAAGCGACTGAGTGCCTGGTGTGTGATGCGCAAGGTTTCAAGCACGTTGTGATGAGTGACGGCCTCAAGCGCCTGGCGCAGGGAGACATGGATGCTGACCAACACAGTGCGCAATTCGTCATTGGCCAACATCATGCGAACGGGCATTTGGGCCACGGGCACTCGCAGGTGGTGCGCTGCTTCGGCTTGCAGCAATTCAGTGTGCCCTGGAAATGCATGGAAAGGCGCCCCAGCGGCAGACAAGGCTTCTTTGTGCAAAGGCGCCGTGACCAGGGCGGCAATTTGGTGTTGCAAGGCGGCACGGGCTGCCCACTGCACACACTCGCCAGCAAAACGGCCTGCTTCCGCATGAATTTGACCCCAAGGCAATGCGCTCGACACCGAGGCCACTTGCAAAACAGGCAGCATGCCTTGGGGGGTGTTGCAAGCTTCTTCTGGCCGATGAATGCGGCAGACACGCAAATGGCCTGAAGGGTCAACCAATTGGACAGCCTTCTCCATCAAATGCAGATCACCCGCAACGAAACAATGCCGCGTGACCACCGAAGTGCCCTGCGCTTTGGCATCCTGCAGAAAAGCCTTGGCAATGATCTCGGGACCAATGCCACACGGGTCTCCAGGCGTGAGGGCAATGGCTTGCGGCTGGGTCATGGTGTTCAGGCGGGATTGTGAATGTCAATGAATTGATGCGAGAGACCCAACTCGGCAGCCACATGCGCCGCCACAGCCGGTGCGCCATAGCGCTCGGTGGCATGGTGACCGCAGGCCAAAAAGGCCACGCCGGTTTCTTTCGCAATGTGCGCCTGTGGTTCGGAGATTTCGCCTGTGATGAAGGCGTCCACACCCTGCGCAATGGCCGCCTCGAAATAAGACTGCGCCCCACCCGTGCACCAAGCGATGCGCTGAATTGGCTTGTCCGTGGAGGCCACGCAGGTAAT
>RFVJ01000225.1 GCA_009928125.1 Betaproteobacteria bacterium | reverse complement strand
AGCGTTCTTTTTTACAAATTCACGGCATGACAGTACGACACATCACTTCCGGTTCCTCTGCAGGCGCGGCCGCCAGTGCCTTTCGCCCAGCAGACGAGGGCGGAGGCCGAAGCTTGATGAAAGGCCGTCAAACCAAAGCAGCCATCGTCGATGCCGCTTTGGGACTGGCCTCTCAAATTGGCTTGGAAGGCTTGTCCATCGGCGCACTGGCCGAAGTGACTGGCATGAGCAAGTCGGGCGTGTTTGCGCACTTTGGCTCACGCGAAGAATTGCAAATCTCCGTCATTCGTGAATACCACGATCGCTTTGAAAGCGAGGTGTTTTATCCGGCCCTCAGTTGCGCACGCGGCTTGCCGCGTTTGCAAAAGTTGTTTGACAACTGGATGCAACGCACCTCGACCGAAATTGATTCAGGCTGCATTTACATCAGCGGTGCCGTAGAGTTTGACGATCGCCCTGGTCCTGTTCGGGATGCGTTGGCCTCGTCTGTGAACACATGGCAAAACGCTTTGCAACGTGCGGTTGCGCAAGCACAAGAAGAAAAGCATTTAAGTTCCAAGGCAGATTCTTTGCAAGTGGCCTTTGAAATTCATGGCCTCATTTTGGCTTTGCATTACGAGGCCAGATTTTTGCGCAATCCAGGTGCTGCTGAGCGTGCACGCCAAGGTTTCACCGCCCATCTATACCCCACCTCTGCGTGACCTTCAATTTGTGTTGCACGAGTTGCTCGATTTGGAAAATGAACTCAAGGCCATGCCCAAGCATGCCGACACCGACGCCGACACCATCAATGCGGTGTTGGAAGAAGGCGGCAAATTTGCGGCCGAAGTGGTCTTCCCATTGAATGTGTCAGGTGACGAAGAAGGTTGCACACTCAACCGCGACACCCATGAAGTGACTGCGCCTGCCGGCTTCAAAGAGGCTTATGCCAAATACGTCGAAGGGGGTTGGGCGGCATTGAGCGCCGAAGAAGAATACGGCGGTCAAGGATTGCCCATGGTGGTCAATCAGTGCTTCTTTGAAATGCTGAATTCAGCCAATCAAGCTTGGACCATGTACCCCGGACTGTCTCATGGCGCGCATGCTTGTTTGTCAGCGCATGGATCGCCTGCTCAAAAGAACACCTACTTGCCCAAACTCACCAGTGGCGAGTGGACTGGCACCATGTGCCTGACAGAGCCACATTGCGGCACCGACTTAGGGATGCTGCGAACCAAAGCCGAACCCCAAGCGGATGGCACCTACCGCTTAAGCGGTCAAAAGATTTTCATCAGTGCGGGCGAGCATGATTTGGCGAGCAACATTGTTCACTTGGTCTTGGCGCGCCTGCCCGATGCACCGGTGGGCAGCAAAGGCATCAGCTTGTTTGTGGTGCCCAAGTACAAAGTCAACGCCGATGGCTCGATCGGTGAGCGCAATGGCATTTACTGCGGCGGCTTAGAACACAAGATGGGCATCCATGGCAATGCCACTTGCCAGATGGTGCTCGATGGCGCTGTAGGCGACATGGTGGGCCAGCCCAACAAAGGTTTGGCCGCCATGTTTGTGATGATGAACGGCGCGCGTTTGGGTGTAGGTAACCAGTCTTTGGGTTTGACCGAAGTTGCCTATCAAAATGCCTTGGCGTATGCCAAAGACCGCATCCAGATGCGCAGTTTGTCGGGTGTCAAAGCACCGTCTCAACCCGCAGATCCCATCTTGGTTCATCCCGATGTCCGTCGCATGCTGTTGACGGCCAAAGCCTATGCCGAAGGTGGCCGAGCACTGGCCTGCTATGGTGCCTTGTTGATCGACAAAGAACTGAACCACCCCGATGAAAAGGTGCGTGCTGACTCTGCAGAAATTTTGGCACTGTTGACCCCCATCGTGAAGGCCTTTTTGACCGACAACGGTTATCAAGCCACCACCCTGTGCCAGCAAGTGTTTGGTGGCCACGGTTACATCAAAGAGTGGGGCATGGAGCAATATGTGCGCGACGCACGCATCAACATGATCTATGAAGGTACCAACGGCATTCAGTCACTTGATTTGTTAGGCCGCAAAGTCTTGGGCAATCAGGGCGCCAGCTTGCAAAAATTTGGCAAGCTGATTGGCAAACTGGTCGCCCAAGAAATGGGCAACGAAGCCATGGCTGAGTTCATCAAGCCTTTGGCCGATTTGGGTCAAAAAATGACGCAGTTCACCACCGAGATTGGCATGAAGGCCATGGGCAATGCCGATGAAGTGGGTGCCGCTTCGGTGGATTATTTGCGCGTGGCGGGCCACCTGGTGTTTGCCTACTTTTGGGCCCGCATGGCGCAAGTGGCCCTGGCCAAAATTGCAGCGGCCGAAGAGGAGGCACAACGCCCCGATCCTTTCTACAAAGCCAAACTGCAAACAGCGCGCTTTTACTTTGCACGCCTGTTGCCTGAAACGCTGACGCTGATGAACACGGCTCGCTCTGGTGCGGATGTGCTGATGGACACCGATTTGGCTTTGGCTTGATCATTGAACTTTGACTGATACTTCCGAAGGAAACACCCATGCACACCTCATTCAATTTGTCTCAAATGCTGAAATCATTCGCCATGTTGAGCGTTTCTACTTTCGCAGCCACCGCGATGGCCAACACACCTGTGGGACAGTGGCACACCATTGACGACAAAACCGGCGAACTCAAAAGCATGGTGGTGATCGTTGAGCAACAGGGGGTCATCAAAGGGCGCGTTGAAAAATTGCTGCGCAAAGACGCAGATCAGAACGCCAAGTGCGACAAATGCAGCGACGATCGCAAGAACCAAGCTGTGGTGGGCCTTGAGATCATCCGTGGTGCCAAAAAAGCCAGCGGTAAAAATGTCTGGGAAGATGGTGAAATTCTCGATCCTGAAAACGGCAAAACCTACGGCTTGCGCCTGACGCCCATTGAAAATGGTGCGAAATTGGAAGTGCGCGGCTCGATCGGTCCTTTCGGCCGCACGCAAACTTGGGTTCGTGTGCCAGGCACCAACTGAAATTCACTGAACCGATAGAAAGAAACCAGACCATGTCAGACATCTTGACCCACATCGATGCGGGTGTGATGACGATCACCTTCAATCGCCTCGATAAAAAAAATTCGATCACGGGCGACATGTACGCCGCCATGGCCCAAGCCGTCGATCAGGCACAGGCCGATCCCGCCATCCGTGTCTTGGTGATTCAAGGCCATGAATCGATCTTCAGTGCTGGCAAC
>RFVJ01000224.1 GCA_009928125.1 Betaproteobacteria bacterium | reverse complement strand
TTTGTTCTTCATTGAGAATTAAGGCCAATTTCAAGCTCCAGGAAGTTCAAGAATGCGTTTGGCAATGACATTGAGTTGTACTTCGCTGGTACCACCTTCAATCGAGTTACCCTTGGTGCGTAACCATGTGCGAGCTAGGCCGCCTTGAGCAGAGCGATCACTCTCCCACTCCAATGCATCGGTGCCGGCTGCTGACATGATCAGCTCCCAGCGTCGCTTGTTTAGCTCAGCGCCGTAATACTTGAGCATGGACGACATCGCTGGGTGTGCCTTGCGCGCTTTGGCCAGTTCACCAAAACGCTTCAGAGTGGCTTGGAAGGCGGCCTCGTCTAATTCAAACTCGGCGATTTGTGAGCGCAATTGCGGATCAGCAAGTCTCGCTTGATCATCCAGTCCTGTCGCTGCAATTGCGATCTGAATCAGCGACTGTGGCAATGTCACTTCACCCATCGCACCAATCATTTCGCGCTCATGGGTCAGCAAATATTTGGCCACCTCCCAGCCACCGTTCAATGTACCCACTAGGTTTGATTTTTCAACACGTACATCGTCGAAAAAGGTTTCACAAAATGGTGACTTGCCCGAGATAAGTTGAATGGGCTTGGTGCTAACGCCAGGCGTCGTCATGTCAAACAACACAAAACTGATGCCAGTGTGTTTCTTTGCGTTGTCTGTGCGCACGAGACAAAATATCCAGTCTGCTTTGTCACCATAGCTGGTCCATATTTTTTGACCATTCACAATGAAATGATCACCCCGATCTTCTGCACGAGTTGCAAGTGAAGCCAGATCGGAGCCCGCATTGGGTTCAGAATAGCCCTGACACCAACGAATCTCGCCGCGAGCTATCTTTGGCAAATGTTCGAGCTTCTGGGCTTCGGTACCAAACTTCAATAGCGCAGGACCCAGCATCCAGATACCGAAGCTCAAGAGCGGTGGACGGCAGCCGAGTTCTGCCATTTGCTCAGCCAGTACTTTGGCTTCTATGTGACTGAGTCCTCCACCGCCATACGCCTTTGGCCAAGTCGGCACTGTCCAGCCTCGGCTTCCCATGGCGTCTAGCCATTTCTTTTGGTGAATGGACAGTTTGGCATTGCGTCCTCCCCAAACGGTGTCATCCTCATGCATCATGGGTTTGCGCATTTCTGCAGGGCAATTGGCTTCTAGCCAAGCGCGCGTACTTGTTCGAAATTCTGATAGGTCGTTCAATGTCGGCATAGGTGTATTTAAAAAATTGGCGCTTAATTCGCTGCGATACGTGAGGGCAGTGGCCCGATCCAGTCTTTGACTTCCGGAGAAGGTTCGTAAATGCGCAGTGACAAGTAAAACGCTCCTGGCGGAGTGGGTATCCAATTCGGATCATCCCCTTGGTCTTCGTGGCAAAGCAACATGGTGATCCCGCCATCCGGATCGCGGTGTAAATGCTTATCAAGACTACCCAGCGAGAAACGTTCTAGACGGTTTGGATAGAAGAAGCGGTCTTGGTTGTACAAGGTGACGGACCAGAACGCATCTGCAGGCGGAAGCTGATCGGGTGCAAACCTCAGTGTGTAGCGATGCTTTCCATCCAATGGCTCGCCGCTCGCATCGTTATGACAATTGCCATACAAACTGACCTCACCCGCATTGGCCCCCAGACCACGCCAAGCCACTAGGGCACGAAGCAGAAAGTCATTTCCATATCGCCCCAAGTGAAGGTGAATATCCCAGGGCTTCTTGTTTAATGCATTGGCATCAACATTAGCTGCTGCTTGAATCAATGCAACTGCATCCACCAATCCCTGTTGAAGACCGTCGCGAAGTGGCTTGGGTAATGCTGACCACGAAAAGTTCAAGGCTGGCACTATGCGTGCTGTTTTGAACCAAGCCACAATACCCTGCTCGTCTTCCGGTGCGGGCGTATCAACCATCGCGTGGCACAGGTTGGTAAAAAAGTGTTCTGCGATTTCTGCTGCTGCGCTAGGTCGGGCGACAAGATCATCTATCGGGTTTTTCAAATTGCCAACCCAATCTCTGATCGAACTGGGTACACGGCCTGCATGAGTTTGTGGCGGGCACTCTACTTGCATATCGGCTTGCAATGCAAAGACCGGATCGAGATGCTTTGGGTCATCTACCAATACGCGCGGAATCATCCAAACCAAATCTGTTGGCGCGTTGACCACGCGAAGATCGGCTGGAAGTACCATGCTTTGGGGTGTACCAGGTCCGACCATCACAAAGCGTTCACCTTCGTTAGGGGCTGTAACCGATCGTGGGTTGGCAAAGTTATTGGTCCAGGCGTCATACATCGCCATCACGAAATAGCGCCCCTTGTGTTTGACACTGGATGGCACGGTGACCACACGCGGCCCATTGGCAAGGTTGATCCAAGCCGAGCCGTAAAGAAGATCGGTCGCAGACGCAACAACCGTGCGGTCCTCCGATGTATTGACCGCTTGCTTGTGCCGCAAAGTTTCCATTGGGAATTGCCTGGGGTCTTGTGGTCCATCAGGTCCTCCCACCATCATGCGGCACGTTCTCAGGGTTTCAATGAGTGGATAGCCCCAGACAAATGCAGCCAAGCCTACGGATTGACCGAGTGCAAAGAATGGGTTTTGGGGATGTGGTGTTTCCATGATGATGATGAGAAGAGACTGGTAAGTTGCTGTGAGTCAAACTGCTGCCAGATGCTTTTCGTCGATGCGGCGACCCAAAAGCCAATACATACCACTCGCCATCAACAGCGGAATGGCAGTCGTCATCAGAGCAGCGCGCAGGCTGTTGGTAGCTGGGTCATTGAGCAAAAGCCAATCGCTGATTGCACCGATGAGCACTGGCCCCAATCCACCTCCAAAGAGCGTCGCGGCGCTCCCCACAATAGCGATGGCGGTTGCACGCGCATGGGGTGCTACCAGATCTTGCACAGTGACACCTACCGGCCCAGTTGAGGCCCCAATGAGCAGCATGGATACAAAGAGTGAACCAAATGCCAACAAAGGACTTGGCGCGAGAAAGCAGCCCATCAGAAATGGTGTTGCTAGGGCCATGCTCACCGAAGCAAAACGAGCAGCCCAAGACTTGGAGTTGCGGACGTAACGGACACCCATTTGACCTCCTAGGACAGTGCCAATAGCGAATGGAAAGCCCAGCGACAGCCCAAGACCTATCCCGACTTGAATCGGCGGCAGATTAAACGTCCTTTCGAAGAAGCTGGGTAGCCAGGACGAGGCAGCGCCTACAAATCCAGCCAACGCCAT
>RFVJ01000223.1 GCA_009928125.1 Betaproteobacteria bacterium | reverse complement strand
CAGGTGGCATGGTCTTTGCGTAACTTGCCGCACTATGGAAGAAAACCATGCAGTTTGATTGTTTTAACCCTCTGAACAGCCCTTTAGGCCACCCATGAGCACCTTGACCCTGTCAGCGGTTCGACAGAACCTGTCCAAATTCGATTTCACCGGCCTCGGTTTGCCCGCGCTGGTGTTGTTGATCATGGCCATGTTGGTCGTTCCCTTGCCTGCGTTGCTGCTGGATGTGCTGTTCACTTTCAACATTGCTTGCAGTTTGGTCATCATCATGATTGCCATTGGCACCCGCAAGCCGCTCGAGTTTTCATCGTTTCCCTCTGTGTTGTTGTTCGCGACCATGTTGCGTTTGGGCTTGAACGTGGCGTCCACCCGCGTCATTTTGGTCAATGGCCACGAAGGCCACGAGGCTGCTGGCAAGGTGGTGGCCGCCTTCGGTGAATTTGTGATCGGCGGCAACTATGTGGTCGGTTTCATCATCTTTGCGATTTTGATGATCATCAACTTCATCGTGGTGACCAAAGGTGCAGGACGTGTGTCGGAAGTGAATGCGCGTTTCACCTTGGACGCGATGCCTGGTAAACAAATGTCCATTGACGCCGACCTGAATGCTGGCGTGATTGACCAAGAAACTGCCAAGAAACGCCGCGAAGAGCTTTCGCAAGAATCTGACTTCTTCGGCTCCATGGACGGTGCTTCTAAGTTTGTGTCCGGCGACGCGGTGGCCGGCTTGCTCATTTTGGTGATCAACTTGATCGGTGGTTTGACCATCGGTGTGGGTCAACACGGTTTGTCTTTGTCTGAAGCTGGTCGCATTTACACCTTGTTGACCATTGGTGATGGCTTGGTGGCGCAGATTCCTTCTTTGTTCTTGTCCTTGGCAACGGCCATCATCGTGACGCGTGTGACCACTTCAGAGTCCATGACGGAGCAAGCAACCACCCAATTGGCCAACCCCACTGCTTTGTACATGTCGGCTGGTATTTTGGCTGTCTTGGGCTTGGTGCCAGGCATGCCGCACTTGGTGTTCATCACCTTGGCTTTGGCCAGCGCTGGCTTGGCCTATCGCATCACGCAAAAGCAAGATACCCCTGTCAGCTCACCTGCCGAGCAGGCTGCGCAAGCTGCATTGGAAGAGCCGAAAGAGTTGGACTGGGACGACGTTTGGGCTTTTTGGTTCAACCCGTTCGCATTCGCGACGCCCTCACCATCGATCCCGATGCGTACCACATTGTCTTGAAGGGTGTGGTTCGTGGCAAAGGTCAAATCAAGGTGGGCAAAGAGTTGGCCATCAATCCTGGTCAGGTTTACGGTCCTTTGGAAGGCCAAGCCACGCAAGAGCCTGCTTTCGGTTTGGACGCTGTGTGGATCGATCCTTCACAACGCGATGTGGCCCGCACCTTGGGTTATACCGTGGTGGACGCCAGCACCGCTGTGGCCACGCACTTGAACAAAGTTTTGCGCGACAACGCCTCTGATTTGCTGAGTCACGACGAGGTTCAGCAACTGCTGGACAAGTTGGCTGCCAAGTCGCCTAAGTTGGTGGAAGACTTGGTGCCCGGCAAGTTGTCTTTGGGCGTGGTGACGCGCACCTTGCAAAATTTGTTGAACGAGTCGGTGTCGATTCGCGACATGCGCACCATTGCAGAGACTTTGTCAGAAGTGGCCAGCCGCACGCAAGAGCCTGAGCAATTGACTGCCTTGGTTCGTCCGAAGTTGGGCCGCATGATTGTGCAAAGTTTGGTGGATGACACCAACAGTTTGTCGGTGATGACTTTGGACCCTAGCTTGGAGCAATTGATTCACAACATCTTGCAGCAAACCGCGCCTGGCCAAAGCATTGCCATGGAGCCGGGTTTGGCTGAACGTTTGTTTGGTGCTTTGCGCGATGGCGCGCGTGCCGTGGAAGAAATGGGTCACCCCGCTGTGTTGGTGGTATCGCCTGTGATTCGCCCCTGGTTGTCCAAGGCGGTGCGGTATCGCGTGAACGATTTGACCTTGTTGTCTTACAGCGAAATTCCAGACGATCAGACCGTGAAAGTGGTGCACACCGTGCACGCTGAAACACGCTGAACAGTTTGATCAAACAAACAGATCCAAGCAGATTCAACCCTTAGATTGATGAAGAGATAAGACCATGGAACTCAAACGCATCCTTGCTCGCGACACACGCAGCGCCACTGAAAAGGCGATGGCTTTGTACGGCCCCGATGTGTTGATCATCTCGAATCAACGCGTGGAAGGGCAAACCGAATTGATCGTGGCTTTGGAAGTGGCCGAGGCCAGTCCAGAAGAGTTGATGGAAGACGAGGCAGGTCGCAGCTCGGTGACGGTGCAGGTTGCATCACCTCTGCGCAAACAAGTTTCAAATACACCTTCTTCAGTCAGCAGTCCCTTCAGTGACCATTTGCACCACTTGATGCAATCGGCTGTCAAAAAGGAGGCGCAGGAAGAAACGACGGAAGCCCTGACATTCAACAAACTTTCACGCGACACCGCCTCCTCTGAGCATGTGTTGACACAAGGCCGTGAGCAAGTTCGCAGCCAAGAAATTGTGTCTTTGGTGCGTGAAGAGTTGGCCGCTTTGCGCCAAGAGTTTCGCTTGAGCCAACAAACAGCCAGCTGGCAAATGAACCAATACTGGCCTGCACACATTCAGCCTTTGGTGCAAGCCATGACCGAAGCTTCAGTGCCCACCGCCTTGCGTGCTTTGCTGCAAGAAGGCTTGCGCGAGCAGCCCAGCTTGGACAGCGCCTTGGCCAGCATTCGCAGCCAACTGACCCACAATTTAGAGCGTCCCCAAGAAGGTTTTCCCAACCGCGGCGTTCAAGTCATGGCCGGTTTGTCGGGTTCTGGCAAAAGCTTGATGGTGGCCAAAGCGGCGCAACAAGCGGCCTTGCATTACGGCGTCGAGTACGTGGCGGTGGTGAGCTACCACGACATGCGCGCTGGCGCATGGGCTCAAACGCAAATGCTGTGCGCCCAATTGGGTGTGGAGTGTTTCCGCGCAGCCAACGCCGAAACCCTGGGTCTGCTCTTGAATGAGTTGTCGACCCGTCGTTTGATTTTGATTGACACCCCCGGTGTGCAAATGAACGAGCGTTTGGCTGAAATATTGCAAGTTTGCCCCGAGGCCGGCTTGCATGCGGTGGTGCCTGCCGACTCTTCTGGCGTCACCTTGTCGCGCATCATGTTGAAATCCAATTTGCAATGGCAAAGCTTGATGATCAGCAAGTTGGACGAA
>RFVJ01000222.1 GCA_009928125.1 Betaproteobacteria bacterium | reverse complement strand
CCTGACGCCCAAAGCCCGTGTGGTGGGCATGGCCACGGCTGGCGTGGCACCCCGTGTGATGGGCATTGGTCCTGCACCCGCCACCTTGAAAGTGTTGGCGCAAACAGGTTTAACGCTGGATCAAATGGACGTCATTGAGTTGAACGAAGCCTTTGCAGCACAAGGCTTGGCAGTGCTCCGGATGTTGGGTTTGAAAGACGATGACGAGCGCGTGAATGCCTGGGGCGGTGCCATTGCCCTGGGTCATCCCTTGGGGGCCTCAGGTGCGCGTCTGGCCACAACAGCCGTGAACCGTTTGCATGTCACCGGTGGACGCTATGCGCTGTGCACCATGTGCATTGGCGTGGGCCAGGGCATCGCATTGATTTTGGAACGCGTTTAAGGATTCGCCAATGACAACGGGCCTCTCAACGCGTGCTGCGTGGTACGAAAAAAATGGTGAAGCCCAAGAAGTCATGGTCTTGGGTTCGCTGCCACTCAACGCACCGGGCAGAGGTGAGGTGCGCGTTCGTTTGGCCACCTCGGGTGTCAATCCATCTGATGTGAAGTCGCGCCGTGCGCGGCCCCTGACAGACCCTTGGGTGGTACCGCACAGCGATGGCGCTGGCGTCATTGAGGCGGTGGGTGAGGGCGTGTCTCAACAGCGTGTGGGTGAACGCGTTTGGGTCTGGAATGCGCAGTGGCAACGTCCACATGGCACGGCCTCCGAAGCCATCGTGTTGCCTGAAGCGCAAGCTGTGAAACTGCCCGATACCACCGATTTTGCAGCTGGTGCGTGCATGGGCATTCCAGGTTTGACCGCTGTGCAAGCTGTTCATTTGGCAGGTGATGAAAATTTGCGTGGCAAAAAAGTTTTGGTCACAGGCGCATCGTCTGCCGTGGGGCATTACGTGACCCAACTCGTGACGCAATATGGCGGTCAGGTGATTGGTACGGTGGGCTCTGACATCAAAGCAGCGCATGCCAAATCGGCGGGCGCTGTTGAAACTATTTTTTACAAAACAGAGCCCGTGGTGGAGCGCTTGAAAACCTTCAGCAATGGCCGCGGTGTCGATGTGATCATCGACATGGATTTTGCAACTGCCTCGCAGTGGGTCACCACGGGTGGCTTGGCGCCCCATGGTCAATTGGTGGGCTACGGCTCCAATGTGGTGGGCGATGTGCCGTTGACCTTCCGCCCCTTGTTGTTCAATTCGATTGGGTTGAAGTTTTTCTTGGTCTACGACCTGCTGCCTGCAGATCGCACATGGTGTGTCAATCGCTTGAATGAATTACTGGCCCGAGGTCAGTTGCAACACACCATTGGCGCCCGCTTCACATTGGACGAAATTGTGAAAGCCCATGAAGCTGTTGAAGCAGGTCAATTAGGCAATGTGGTGATTGATCTCTGAGACAAAGCTGGTTAGAGTGCGGCTATGAAAACATTTCAAACCCTCAAAGAACTCGCAGCTTGTGTGGGTCAAACAGTGGCCGTATCGCCATGGACCGAGATCACGCAAGAACAAGTCAACATGTTTGCCGAAGCCACCGGCGATCATCAGTGGATTCACATCGATGTTCAGCAAGGTGCGCGGCCACATGAAACTGCTAGATGCTGTGGCCATTGATGGCAATGGCATGCAGTTCACATGGGAGATGAAGATTGAACGTGAGGGCTCTGAGAAGCCCAGCTGCATTGCTGAATCATTGGCGCGTTATTACGTGTGAGGCGAGAAGTTGAACGCCCAAGCGTTTAACTTTGAAAGCCATTCTGCCGCCAAGCTTCGTACACCACCACCGCCACACTGTTGGACAAATTGAGACTGCGCTGGCCCTCGAGCATGGGCAGTTTCAATCGGTTGGCAGGCGCAAAACGCTCGCGCAACTCAGGCGCCAAGCCTCGCCGATAAAGCCCCTGCTTGCTTCAAGACTTGCGCTGCCGTGTTGAGGCTGGCCCCGCTGGTCATGACATCGTCAACCAGCAACACGTGTTGGCCCCTGAGGGACGTTGCGCGCAATGGCGATACAGCCAAAGCACCTGCCAAGTTGTGCAGTCGTTCAGACCTTTTAAGGCTGCTTTGCTGTGCTGTGTGCCTAAGCTTGAGCAAGGTGAGGGCCTGGGTTTTGTGACGGTTCAAAGCGTTGGCCAAAAGCAAGGCCTGGTTGAACCCGCGCTCGGCCAAGCGCTGAGCAGACAAAGGCATGGGCAAGATGAGATCGGCATGGTCTAAGGCATCTTCAACCCCGGGGGAACTTTGCATGAGCAAGGCCAAAGCGCGGGCCCATGCCGGATCGTTTTGAAATTTGAACTGCGCCACCAGTTGCGTCCATGGCCATGCATAAGAAGTAGCGGCCCAACAGGCGTCTAAGGCGGGGGGATTTTGAAGGCAACTGGAACATGGAGGGGAGGCATGGCGAGGGCCAATGTGAGCGGCTTTCCAGAAAGAGGTGGGAAGGGCTACAGCGCATTGTGCGCAGCGCCTTTGCGGCTGCCCAAATGCACTGACGCAGGCGTGGCAAATGGGGGTGGCAGGCCAAGCTTTGCAAATGGCACATTGGCTGGGAAGGTTAATCACGAACCAATATACTTCCGTCATCGCTTGCGAACCTTACACAAGCTTGCCATCGGGCCTTCATTGCCCTGCTTGGCGTAAATTTTCAAACGCTGCTGACGTCTGCTCTTTTCAACACTCACATGGCCCATGAACGCCCCCCCAGCTTAGACCCTGTCGCCGCAAGTCGATGGGCGCTGATGCCGTTGGGCAAGTGTCAGGAGCGCGCGCTCAGTTCGCCATGCCTGCACGAAGAAGTGGCGCGCCGTATGGCAGAGCGTTTGGCGTGCAAGCCTCTTTGTATAACTCAAATAGATTTTTCTCTCCCCAGAGTTCATGATTCGATGAAACTGAAAATTCTGGAAGGTTCAACGTCATGCTTTCAGCAGTGTACGTTTGTAACTTAATTGCGTTTGCTCCGCCTTGAGCAGCACAATCGATTAATTTGTGGGCCCTTTCAACGATTCCAAGATGATTAGCCGAAATTTCGGCCACAAAAAAGAGATCATTGAAATCTACCATTGTTATATTCTATATGACTTTTATATCATTTTGGCTACGATTATTCACATGGATATGTCAAGACGACCTGTAAAAATTGACGATTTCGATGAAATACTAAGGTGGCGAAATAGTCCAGAAACACTTTTGACTACAAGAGATGGAAAAGAAATTGATTATAAAGAACATTTTTCTTGGTCTGAAAGACGCATAAGAGAACACGAATCTCAGCCTTAC